>CANPXC010000040.1 GCA_947585605.1 Candidatus Gastranaerophilales bacterium
TCTTTCTGCACAAGGTCAAAAAGATTATATTTCGGAGAGTGAAGCGTGCCGTCATCTTCGGTAAATGTCGTTTTGTTATCAGGCTTAATTATACCGGCACTTTCTGACTTTGCAGGTTGAATTTTCTTAACTGCTTCACAAACCTTATTGGTTTGTTCCTGTACAAATGAAGATAAATTAGTTATTTCATCTGCTTTCTCGACGGCTAAATCAGAACTGTTTTTAGCGTTTATCTGCGCCTTCATTAATTCTGATATCAAATCATCCGCAGTTTGATTAGACCCTTCCTGAACTTTAACTGCTCTTGATATTCTTCTATCCAGCATTTGTAATATTCTAACTATATAGTCAAAAGTCCACTCCAAAATTTTTAAATTTAAAGTGGCAGAATTCTCAAATTTACTTTCCTGCTTTATTTCTAACGATAAACTTAAAGATATATTTTCATTTTCTTTTAATAATTCAAACTTGGACTCAGGCAGCGGAAATGTAATATTGCTCCCGTTAGGATTCCCGATTTCACTTATTGAGTAATCTACCCCGTTAACTAATGTTTGCGAAACTCCATTTTTATCGGTATAAACGACCTGGAGTTCTTTTTCATTTTCTATAAGAAAATCAAAGTCAAAAATTTTATTTGAATTGTTTCCCACATAATTGTTTACCGGAGTAATCTTAGATACAGTCATTAATCATTACCTTTCTTTTTGTAATACAAACTGCTATAAACGGTATTAAAACCGTTTATGCAGATTACTCCCCTTCTTTTTTTATTTTTTTATTATTCGCTCAAGAGCAAAATCTATTATTTTTTTTCTTGACTCAATATCCGGTTCTCTTTTGTTATTTGCAGTATAACTATTTTTCGCGGACATTATAAATTTTATTAAATTGTAAATTTCTTTTTCCGAATTAACAGAATTTTCTTTTAAAAAATTTTCAATATAATTGTAATCGGAAACAAAAAAATTATATTTATCAGAAGTTTGATTTTTAAGCTCTTGAATAATTTTAAAATCTTCTTCCGATAAGAAATTATATAAATCCGATATATCTTTTTTTAGAAAATTTTCATAATCAGTGTATATTTCTTTAATTGTATCTATAAATTTTCCTTCATCCGTTTGAATAAAACCATTTTTATGAATTTTTTTAATATATTCCTTCTTATTTTTAATACTTTCATTTGACAAGGTATAATCAATATATAAAATAGCTTTATCCGGTTCATCAGAAAGAATTTGTTTAATCAGCTGCCAATTTGTTTCATTTTTATTTTTTTCTTCTTCTTTTTTAGTTTTCTCTCTATCCGATTTAAAATCAGATAAAAATTTCCTGATTAAAGTTTCAATATTCTTATCTTTTACGGATTTTAGCTCTTTTTCGTTTTCATCATCACTAAGATTATAAGAAAACAACTCTTTTGCCCAATTATAAGCAATTATATAATTCTTTAACTGCTCAATTGCCCGCTCCAGCTTATCTTTATCCTTGATATTTAATTTATCCTTATACTCATTAAAGTAAATTGAAGCATTAATATCTTTATCAGCCATAAATGCGTTGATTAAAGAGAAATAGAAATCTGATTCAAATTCCTCTTTCTTTGCTAAGATTGTTTTTGCGTCCCATTGTTCTTTCCGGGCCATTAAATTTAATATAATTAAAGCATTATTATAAGATGAAGAAATTACTTCCGGATTGTTCTTATATAAAACGGCTCTATCTAAAGCTAAATTTAAAGATTTAGCATATACCTGCCGTTCCCACTCCTCTAACTGTGATTTTTCATAGATTTCCATCCGGCTTTTTACGGCATTTATTTTATTTTTTTTAATTTCAAGAAGTTTTTCTTGTGAAATTAAATTTTGAAATTTAATACTGTTTATTTGAGAATTAATAAAATTTTCCAGTTCACAAATAAATTCTTTTATCTTATTTTCCGTATCTTTTCCTTTTAAAGAAAAAAAGCCTTTATCCGAAAATAAAATTTCTTTTTCCCACAAATCAATATTATTAGATAATTCAAGTATTTTTACATTATCAGAATTATTTGCCTCATCCGCGTCAACAACAATATTTTGATTGACGGGAATTTTTCTCATTGAAAATGAATCAGTCATAAATTAACTCCATATAAAAAATTATTTAGTTACAACAGATAAAACAGTTTTAAGAGAATCATTAAAACTATCTTTAAATAAATTCATTCCGCCCATTTTATATGACTGCTTTGTATTAAAACTATTTAAAGCAGCATTGTTATATAAAGATATTGCCCTGTCCGAATAACTTTGCGCACGTCTTTCAGAAGTTTTTAAAGTGGTTAAAGCAGAGAGTTCCCCGTTTAATTTTTCATCATCAACAGCATTTAAAGCAGTCTGAGAAGAAACAGCAATATTGCTTGCCGCAAATGCCGCCTTTTTAGCTCCCATATTTAATATTGAATTTAATCTCTCTTTTCTCGCCTGTTCAATACCTTCCTGGCGTTCATAAGCAGCATCTTTCTCCGCTTGTTTCGCTTCCGTGAGCATTAAATTTGTTTTATATAAGCCTTGAGCTTTCTGCAGTTTTAAATTCGACATTCCGGAAATAATATTTCCAATCATTCCGGAAGACGTTGATATAATATTTGCCACATCATCAATTACGCACATTAATTATCCTTTCTTTTTACAAATTTATAAAAGAATTCAAAATTTTCGTTATAAAAATTTTTGTCCGAATTTATGGAACTAAAAGAAAACCCAAGCTTATACAGCCAATTTTTAGCCAGCTTATTTGATTTAAAAATATAGTTATACATTAAATCATACTTTTCTTCCGCCTTGGAAACGGAAATTTTTAATGCTTTAGTCAAAAGTAATTTATTATACTTTACAAAATCAGTTGATAACATCCAGACACAAGCAATATTAGCCGTTTTTTCGGGCTGTTCATAAAAACCGCCCATAGATACGGGAACAATATTATTATCTTTATCTTTTCCTTCCAATACCAGAACTTGAGTATTTTCAAGACTTTTAAGCACATTATCCCGCCAATTATCTTGCCAAACAGCCTTTACCTCCTCTAAATCTTCTTGGCGTAAATTATCTAAAATATATTCATAATCATTAATATCCGGATTTTCTTTAAACATTACCGTCCCCCATGGTTATATCAATTGAAACAGCACTAATTGTCAAAGGGAAAGGGTAAATTTGTTTTACACATACCGTAGCTTCTTTAGTGTAATCTGTAAAGGAATATAACGGAATAGTCCCCGAATACAAATAATCAGAATTATTAATACTATCCAGACTGCGCGCATTTTGAACAATATCTCCTTTTGTACCAGATACAAAAAAATCTTCTCTTGATTTATCGACGGTAATATCAATGGAGTTAATTATTTTAATAAGTCCGTGAGTATTTTCACCTTCTAAATTAAGTGTTTCCATAACAAATTCATAAGGCAGTCCCGCAACAATTTTGGAAGCCGGAGAAGAAAGAGTAACGGAACCATCTGTAACAAGGAGATTTTCTTCCAAATTAGAATCGGCAAGAACATTTATTATTTCGCCTTCCAAATGTTCAAGCCCTTTTATAACTTGAATTGGAGAACCGTTATAACGCAAACAGCAGTCTAAAAAAACACCGTCGGAAGTTTTTTCAACGTATCTTGAAGCCATACGTTCAATAAAACGTTTTGTTTTACCGTTTATATGCCTTTTAACAACAAAATACGGCACATCTTCACAGCCCTCACGGACAACCGCAACAGCTTCAAATTTACCTTTAGTTTCATGCTTATGCCAGCCTGCCACTTCTTGTTTTTTATTGTAAGTAATTGCATTCAAAGTGCCGTCGGACATAACGCACCATAATATACGATATGGTTCTTTTGAATAAGCCATATCAATAACTTGCTTACCCTCAAATAAATGATTGGCGAATATAGAAAGTTCTTCACCGTCATAGCTGTCTGAAACATAAGTATAGCCTAAATCCCGCACAACAGAACCGCCTGATTGCACAAACAATATCATATTTCCTGATACAATAGGGGCAACATGCGAACACCCGTAAAAACTTTGCGGAGAAGCGACAAGAGAAGAGGAAGCGGTAAAAGCGCCGTCTGAACCATTCAATTTCCACTCCGCACCTGAGGTTAGCAGAATTAAATCATTCATTGCAAGAATATGACGGATTTCATTAACTTCTCTTTCGGATAAGGTTATATTTATTGAATCTGAAGCTGAAAGAGGTCTTGATATATTAAAATTATTATTTGTTGAAGTTTGAGAAGCTACAAGCTGCTGCGGACTGTTTTTTAAGCACGCAAAAACTTTTCTTTGTTGAAAGTAATTAACACAAGCGGGATTATTATCGTTTTCAAAGGGATTTGTATATATTGGTGCTGTTGAAGATAAGTCCGGTTCAATTTTATCATCGGTAAATGTAGTTTCAGATGTTGTACCCACATAGCCGAAAACACCATTTACACATTTATAAACATTATATTCCGCGGCATTTTCAACACCGTCAAAATTAATGGTAATATATTCCGTTGTACCCCAATAAGCTTCAAGTTCACCTTTTACCGAAACAATTTCAGAACGGTTGCTTTCTTCGTAAGTATCTTTTTTTACGGAGGTAATAACATATTTATAAGTAGTAATTCCCTCGCTGCCGCCCGTCCATTTTGCAGTAATATTTCCCGGAGCTTCAATCGCCGGTTTAAATGTAATATCTTTTAAATTCCAACTTGTATGAGATAATCTTGAAAGTTCACAAGGGGAATATTTGTTATGACACAAAGTTAAAACATCGGCATTTTGTGCGTATTTTATCTCATATAAATCATCAGAAGAATACGGAGTTTCGATTTCTACGGGTTTAACAGCTTCCAAATCATCAACTTCCGTAATTTGTGAACCGTTTTTTATAAATCTGGCATATTTATTACCCAGTTCAATAACGTAAGTTTGTTCCGTATTAAAAGAAAACGGAATTAATCTGACGGGATTTTCAGAATTTTTTACTTCACAAACCATCTCAAGACCGGCTCTGTTGCTGACAGAACCTTCTGCCCTTACAAAGCCGTTTTTTAAAGTTTTAAGCCCGATTGCATATTTTGCCAAATCGTTTCTTGAATATAATGCAGGACTTAACTCACCACCCGTAAAAGATTTTTGAGTATATCTTGTCATTTTTAATTTACCTCACATCATACCAACTGCAAGAGTCATTATTTTTAATAAAACCCTCCGAGGCATTTAAAGCTTTTGCTTTTGCAAGCATATTTGTATAAACATTCATACAATCACTTTGAATACTTCTGTTCCCGCAAACGGAAGGTGCGCATAAAAACGCCAAATACCAACATAGTGCCATTGTAAATTCTGATGTAAAATATATTTCATTATCAATTAACCTCGTATAACGAAGCACTGCAGGAGTTACATTGGTATTTATAACCTTATTTCCCATACAATTGGAGGAAACCTCAAACTCTATTATTTCATTGCTGTTATAAGAAATTAGTTCTCTGGCAAAAACACAATCGTTAGGATAATCAAATTCATACAAAAATTTAGGATTTTGAGGAATATAACCGGTTAATGCGAGTTCTTTATACGAATTTGCGAAATTCCAATCAAAATCTTTTAAGACCTGTTCTTTAGCGCTATCATAGAATTCATTTAATATTACGGTATTTTTATCGTTTTGATTTCCGTTCTGCAAACTGACACTGACTCTTAAATTTTTTAATACCATATTAAATATTTTTGCTTTTGTATAATTCATTTTATTCTCCCGTTAAAATGTACGAAAAATTGTTATCACATACTAATCGCTGATTTTTGGAGTGTTATTTATTCCGATATACCAACCTGCTGAAGCGGATTAAAAAAAGTGATATCCGTTTTTACGCGGATATCACAAAGAATTAGTATAAATAATACTCATAGAGGATTAAATATTGTGAAAACTTTCTTGAACACCGTCAGCAATACCGGCCAAAATTTTACCTTTGGAAGGATTTTCTCCCGTAACGGTATAACTTAAACGCATATATCCGAGATTTCCTTTAGGTAAAAATTTAATAGCAGATACGGCACCTTTTTTTAAATCTTTAAGAAGCATAACATGTTCAATTAAATCCACCTCGGAAGAAAAATCTTCATTTAAACTTGTTTGAACTTTTATGGTTAAACTTGTTAAATTATCAAAATCTTCCGTAATTTGAATAAATAATTCAATCGGAGTACCGAAAGAAACTTCTCTGCAGCCTAAATCCAATATATTTTCAGAAACTCCGCTTGCCAATACAGATTGATTATTTGAAAAAAGTCCCTGTTCGTCTAATATCATCCTTATCTCCCTTCATTATTAAGATACAATTTCTTCATTGCAAGTAATTTGTTCGCATTCACGTATCGGAATATTTTTATAATGAAGAATATTTTCATTTAAGTATTCCTTTATCGTAAAGTTAACGTTTGTTTTTTCTTTCAATTGGGCTTCAAAATACATAAGAACTGCGGAATTACAATAGATACAAGTTTTACCGGTTTTCGCAAATCTTCTGATTTTGTAATAAGCTTTATTTAAGAGGTTTTCAATATTCGGAGCGGATTCTGATTTTAAAGCGGCAATACTAATATTTGCTATACGGCAGGTTGAACGCCAATCTCTGACGGAAATACCGACATCCATTTTATAATGATCCTGATAAACTTTTCTTTTACCGCCTGCAGAGCTTGTTTCAGTCTGTATTCCGTCATCTTTATGCTGAACTCCGGCTTGCGAGCCTTGAGGATATAAAAGAGAAGTATGAAGATCTCCCCAGGTTATAAACCAAATTGATGTATTATCTTTAGTTCCGGAAGCGCCCGCATCTATAATATTTGAACCGATTTTCTTTTCATCTGCGGATTTTTTAGAATATCTTACGGATAAACCGTCAAATGCAGCCGCATTTTCTTTAATACTTCCGTAAAATATAGTTTCCGATAACTTTTGATTCATTGCTTCAATAAATGCCGTGGATTCCGATAATCTGAATAATTTAGGATTTTCAGATTTATCAACCAAATCAACATCAACAACGGAATATGTTTCCAGCATGCCTGTAACGTCTTTAACTTGTTCGGTAACAGATTTAGATGTAGGGACAAATCCGTACAGATTTCTGAATACAGCGGTAGGAAGCCCCGTTCTGATAGTAGTAACATGATTTGAACCGTCATTACATTGAAGGGCATTAGCATCTTGTAAAACTTCATTTGTTTCTGACATCATTTCAATTATTTCAGCGGCGATTTTTCCGTTTTCGGTTCTTTTTAATCTATCCGCGAGTGTCAAATAACCAGCGCCTAATGTTGCCATTTTTCTTTCCTTTCTTGACTTATACAACTACATTGTAGGGAAAAGAATATCTTCCCTGTTTTCTTTTGGAGCTGCGGCAATACTTACTCCGTAAATGGAATCATTTTGCATTCTTTTGCCAATGTTATAAAACATTTTGACAACTTTCGGATGGCAATTTAATCCGCTTTTTGAAAGCAGCTCTTGCACATCACTATCTGCAAATTGAGAATAAGCTAAATTGGCAGTTCTCATTGTTCGTTCAAAATTAGCTCCGCCTATTTCTCTGTCATTAATTAAGTTGTACTTATAATCTTCCGTTTGCTGTCTTTGTTGTTCCGCTAAAGTTTTTGAATAATTGTTACCCATAAACTGTGTTAGTTTGACTGCCATCGACATTAATTCATTAGCACTTTTTTGTGACAGATTATATTTTCCGGCTAATTCATTAAACTCATTTAATAATTCTTCGTTATAACAATAATTTTCAGGTAAAGCCACACCGGAATAATCATACCTTTCCGGTTTTCCGTAACAGCTTTCTTCTTCATTTAAACTGTTTGTTTCAGGATTATTCGAGGAGGGTGCAAATGCATTTTCTCCCAATCCTGCAATTTGTTTTGTTTCTAAGTTTTCTTCCATGGTAATTTTCTCCTTTTTTAAATTAATCCGAGTCTTGCCATTAAATCATTTCCGTATGAATCGGTACCGGCAATATTTTTAATAATTTCAGAACCTTCTTTTACTTGATTTAACATTGTTTGTTGAGATTGTGTTTCTTCCTCAGCGCGTTTTTTCTTTTCTACCTCTTGCGTAGGGATAACTTGTTCGGGCGAAATATTAGCAAAATCAGCATAATCATCAACAATCTTATTCGCATTAAGTTTATTCCTAAGTGAAGGATCTAATGCTTGAGCCAAATTTATGGTAAATGTAGTAAATCTTTCCATTGCCGAAATTTTAACAGCCTTTTGAGCTTGAGCAAGCGTGGATACAAATTCAATATCCATATTTGAACCCATAATCTCAACAGGAGGTTCGGGAAGAATATTCAATTTTACACACTCATCAAAAACCCAATCTATTACATAATTTAAACCGTTATGAATTTGCTGCAGCAGCGGAGATAGCAGCACCATTTTTTCTTCTTTCAGTTCATTGACCTCCGTTGCAGTTCTTGAACGTTCTGCAGTATTTAAAATCATTGCAAATAAATCATTATAGAATATTTCTTTTATGGATTGCTTTAATTTCTCAATGATAGAATCCACTTCCAGCACTCTGGGATTAACTTCATAAATCGGAGAAAGCCCTCTGCCGTTTTCATCTTCCTCAATAAAAGCAGCAGGCGCATCTATCATTTTTTTATTTTTTAAGCTTGCCGGGCCTTTATATGTAGGGCTAATCATTTTTTTAACAGCTTTACCTTCATCTATAATCATACTCATAAGCTGTTTTACATCAGGAAGTGCGTTCACTCCCGGACATTCACACGGATAAACATCCTCTCCGTTAACTTCCGATTCAAAAACGGCATATGGGAATTTATCAAATCCGCCTCTGGAGAGAAATTTCTCCTCGCTTGAAGCATATTCATAATAAACGGAAATAAATTTTTTATTCTCTGCCCATATTGAATCCGGCATAAAATCTTTATTCGGTTCCACAAAGTGTACGACTTCAAATAATTCCTCATATCTGTTTGACTCTATTGCCTTTAACACTTCTTTAGATACATTTTCTTCTCCGAACTTATCATATAAATTTTTTGCTGTTTCCATATAAACACGGCATATTGTATCAACTTCCCCTTTATGATTTTTAGCTATTCTGTACGAGCCTATCGGAAGAAGCTGGCAGCGCAATATTGATACTTCATCATTTATCATCGCAAGAACCGAAATGCCAAATACACCGATTTGTTTATAAACCGAAGGCAAAATTCTATACAAGTTTGAAGAATTAAAAATATCCCTAAACAAATTTTCAACGGAATTACACCAAGTTTTAACTTCATAACTTCCCTCCTGCCCGTAATTTCTCACCTTAACCTTAAACCAGTTTGTAGCCGGGCTTGTAGCTCCTGACATCATGCCGGATGAAAAATTACGAACAGCAAGAAGGGGAGTAGAATCTTTAATTTTTTTGTTTTTTGCAGGCTGTTTATTTACGCAACGTGCTAAAAATCTAACGGAACGCGGCAAAAAATAATCGGCTAATTCTTGCCAATCCTGCTTAATTGAGTTATAAGCAATATCCAGTTCTTCACGCCGTGCATTAAAATATTTTTTAGAATATTTTGAATTTAACATATTATTCCCCTAAAAGTTTCTTTTTAGATGATAAAAGTTCATCTTCTATCCCGTTATTTGAAGTTCTGATATTTTCGGAAACAATTCCTCTTATGCCGGCTCTATTTGAAGGATTTGCCTTTTGAACCGAAGCATTTGCCTGCGTAGCAGTTTTAATAACTTCTGCCGGTTGTTGATTTATAGCCGGCAGTTTAGGTGTTGAACACATAGTCTTTTCCTTTCTAAAATTAAATATTATGCGTAAGGGTCAAAATTCGACTCTAATATTACGGTTTCTTCTTTTTGGTCAATCAGATATGAATAATAATTAATTGCATAAATCCCCATCATTAAACTGTCGGCGAAGTCCGGACTCTCACCTTGTTCGGATTTCATATCCTTTTTAGATTGAATAAATACTTGTCCGTTCGGTTTATAAGACTTTTTAATATATTCAAGCTGGGATATAGTAAAATCAGAAGAAATTTTAAGCCACTCATTATCAATAAAATCTTTCAAGGTAAGATATCCGTCAGCCCGCCTGTTTAACGCATTCGGACGGTTACTTGCAGCTGCTCCGTTGAATTTAATAGCATTTGCAATAACATTTTTTATACTTACATATATTGAATAACCTAATCCGTCAGCATCTAAAATTAACAATTGAGGTTTCCATAAGGAATAAAGATTTATAATTCTGCCTTTTGTAATATCCGTATCCGGTTCACTCCAATGTTCCTGTTTTTCCAAAGACCAAACAGTTGAACTTTTAGACTCTATTAAACTTGCGACACATAAATCTCCCCCGCTGCCCGCCAAATCTACAGACATACATCTGACTTTTCGATAATTTTCATCTTTAAATTTTATATTTCTTGCCTTATCCAATTTAATTGACGAAAACAAAAAATCATTTGCAGTATCGGCGGGATTGCCCTCCCAAATATATTCATAATCCGATATGTTTCTTTCTTTACATCTTTTCGCTTCATCTATAAGCTTTTGAGGACAATGTTTATTGTCATAATAATTTATTTTTATATGAAGACAATCATCTCTGGAAACGAACTCGGAATATACGGGATCTCTGCGTACAAGCCTGTTCATCGTAAATATTACTATGGAATTTTTCTTTCTTATTGTAGGTATTATAATATCAAGCGTAGATTTAGTTATTGCTTGCGCTTCATCTATCCATAATATATCAATACCTTCTAAGCCTTTTATATTGACTCTGCCTTGTTCTCTAAATCCTTTAAATATAATACTTGAACTGCTTTTATTATGAAGTATTTTGTTAGATTTAACCGTAAAATCTAAATTATAATCGCTTATTAAGTCATTAAATATTTTATATACACTGTCTGAAATAGTTGCCTGAGTTTCTCTTCCGCAGCAAATCCTAACTTTCCGTTGTTCGGCTAACCAGAGAATTATTCGCGCTATGCTTTGGGACTTACCACCACCTCGCCCTCCTTCAATTAAAAAATAATTATACGCATTTATATTTGTTATTACAGGTATTATTTTTTGAGGTATATCAAGTATCTCCGGTAATTCTATCATCTTGCTTTTCCGTATTTATATCTTCCCCTACATTTATTTTTAGTTCTTTCCCGTTAACTTTTACACTTCCCATAATGTTAACAGGCATAGCTTCATTACTCTTTTCAGAATACAATCCGCATAATTTTCCTTTTAACTCCTCCGCTTTCAAGAAAATTGAAATATCGGGATTAAGTTCATCATCTTTACCTTTTCTGTTTAATGCCATTTGTTGTATGACCTCTAAATTCTCAAATGAATCATTTTTTGAATAATTTAACCTGTTTTTTTCCGTTCCTTTTCTCTTTCTCGGCATAATATTACCCGTTAATAATTTTTACTAATTTCTTTTCCCCGTTAAAATCAACAGAATATTGATAAATTTTTCCGTCGGCAGCTTGGCGGTTTAATCCGTATACAAATCCCTGCCGTTCTTTTGTTCCGTATATTATTTTTTGTTCACTCCAAACGCCTTGCTCCAGCTTCTTTATAAATTCATAAGTCTTTTTTCTTTTAGGTCTATACTTTTCATAAGAGTTAGTTTTTATATTGAATTGAGTAAGCTCAGCTACTAATACTCCGCATTTAGGGCATATCAATATTTCAAGTTTTCTGTCTTTAAAAGTCATATCCGGAGAAATTAACACAGTTCTAAGAGGCTTATGATAGCCTCCGCAGCAATAAATCACAAAAACCCCCTATCTTAAAATCCCAGTCACCCTTTCGTATAAATCACGGCAACACCATTCCGAGTCTTTGTTTATAACTTCTGCAGTGAAGCTTTTACTCTTGAACGGTTGTTCACCTTAAACTCTTCCAATAAATATACCCGTGATATATTTATTTTCTTATACTACTAAAGTCTTAGGTCCATTCCCATTTTTATACTAACACATTTTTTATCTTATCGATATATCTTTTAGAATTATATTTACATTTCTTAACATTATCTGTGGTACTTTTCATTGTTGTTTATCTTGAAAGCCCTGTATATTTGCTCGATTAAGACTATTCTAACCATTTGATGAGTAAACGTCATTTTGGAAAAACTTAATTTTAAATTTGATTTAGCACTTACCGAAGGATGTAATCCGTTTGCTCCGCCAATAATAAAGGTAATTTCCGTATTTCCTTCGTTTGTAATTTTCTTTATTTCTTCGGCAAACTTGACAGATGAATACATTTCGCCTTGAATTTCCAGAGTAATTACATAAGAATCAGGTTTAATATGCTGTAATATTTTTCCCGCTTCAATTTCCATATACTTTTCGCACAAGGCTTCGTCCGATATTTGTTCGGCGGGAATTTCACATAAATTGAGATTGCAAAAAGGGGTTAATCTTTTTACATATTCATTAAAAGCATCTTTTAAATATTTTTCTTTTATTTTACCTACTGCAATTATTTTAATGTTCATAGAAATATTATAAAAATTTGATTGAGTTAAGTAAAATGTTTTTTACGTTTTGTTTAAATCTAAATTAATTTAAGCTACAATTTTCATGTTTTGACAACGATATAGACATGCGGAGAAAGAAATGTATAACGTAGCAATAGTTGGGGGCGGACCTGCCGGAATATTTGCAGCAATTGAGATAATGAAGCTTAAACCGGAGTGGAAGGTTATTCTTGTTGAAAAAGGCGTGCAAATTGAGAAAAGAAAATGTTTATTAAGAGAAGGTTATGAGAAATGTCCTACCTGCAAAAAATGCGGTTTGTTATGCGGCTGGGGCGGAGCAGGAGCGTTTTCTGACGGCAAATTAACCTTGACTCCTGATGTAGGCGGACATTTAACCGATTACATGCCCAGAAAAAATGTCGAAGAACTTGTTAAATATACTGATGATATTTATTTACAATTCGGAGCTACCGATGAAGTTTTCGGCACCGATAAAGAAGTTTTTGCAGACATTGAAAGAGCCGCTACTCTTGCGGAATTAAAGCTTGTCCATTCTCCAGTCAGACATTTAGGTACAGAAAGAAGCCTTAACGTACTTAAAAATATGCAAGATTATCTTGATCAAAGAATTACAATTTTATATGACACCATTGCTGACCAATTAATTGTTGAAAACGGGCAGGTAAAAGGGTTTATAACACAAGATAATCAAAAGATAGAAGCCGAATATATTATTATTGCTCCGGGAAGAGAGGGGGCGGATTGGCTTACGCATGAATTCGGAAAAAATAAAATAGGAATGGTAAATAATGCCGTAGATGTCGGTGTTCGTGTTGAATTACCCGCACCTGTTTTTGAACCTATTACGGAAAAACTTTACGAATCAAAATTAATTTATCACTCACCCACTTTTGGTGATGAAGTCAGAACATTTTGTATGAATCCTTACGGAGAGGTTGTTACGGAAAATTATTCCGGTATTTCGACTGTAAACGGTCACAGTTATGCCAATTACAGAACAGCTAATACAAATTTTGCACTTTTAGTATCGGAAAAGTTTACGGAACCGTTTAAAGAGCCTATAGCTTATGGTCAGCATGTAGCAAGGCTTGCGAATATGCTAACCATAAG
>CANPXC010000041.1 GCA_947585605.1 Candidatus Gastranaerophilales bacterium
ATTTTTATAAAAAAACTAACAAATAATATTAAAAATTTTGTCCTGATGCTTCGTATAGATAACTTCTAAGCTCAGCCGAAGCCTCGAAACAACTACTCCATATTTGTATGCAGGCTTAATCGCTTCGCTTAAACAAACGAGGCTTTTGATGTTCCTTCGCTAAGAAGTTCTGCGATACTACGCAAGGGACTTCAATTTTTAATATTATTTGTTAGCTCAGTATTATTTAAAAGGATTTTCAAGAATAATTGTTTGCTCTCTATCCGGCCCTACACTTACTATTTTTATAGGGATACCGACTAATTCTTCCAGTTTATTCAAATATATTTTTGCATTTTGCGGAAGTTCATCCATTGATTTAGCACTTGAAATATCTGATTTCCAGCCTTTAAATGTTTCATAAACCGGTTCTAAATACTTATGCATATTTATATTCGTGGGGTAATCCTTATAAATTTTGCCGTCGCGTTTATCTTTATAGGCAACACAAACCTTTAATTCATCAAAATCATTAAAAACATCGATTTTAGTTATTGCCATTTGTGTTAAACCGCCGACTAAAACACAATATCTGGAAAGAACCGCATCAAACCATCCGCAGCGTCTGGGTCTTCCTGTTGTAGTACCAAATTCACCGCCGATATTTCTGATTTTTTCTCCCGTTTCATCAGTCAATTCGGTAATAAAAGGCCCTTCTCCCACTCTGGTAACATAAGCCTTGGTAACACCTATTACATTACTGATATGAGTAGGGCCGACTCCGCTGCCTGTTGCCGCGCCTCCCCCTATCGGATTTGAGCTTGTTACAAAAGGATACGTTCCGTAATCTATATCAAGCATTATACCTTGCGCACCTTCAAATAAGATTTTTTTATCTTCTTTTAATGCAGTTGAAAGTTTTTCAACCCAATCCCAGCCTACATAAGGCTTGAAAATTTCGGCATACTTCCTGCAATAATCCAGCATTTCTTCTTTTGTATATGTTTTGGAATTATAAACATTCTCCAATATCTTATTTTTTAAAGGCAGAATTGCGTCTAATCTTGAATTTAAAAGTTCTTCATCATACAAATCTTGAATTTTCAAACCATAACGACCTATTTTATCCGAATATGTAGGACCTATACCTTTTTTTGTGGTTCCTATTTTAACTTGTTTTGATGAACTTTCACTTATTCCGTCAATATCAATATGATAAGGCAGAGTTATTGTTGCTAAAGGGCTTATTCTTAATGATGAAAGGTTTACGCCTCTTTCTTTCAGCTCTTGGGTTTCCTTTAAAAAGGTTTCAGGGTGAATAACGGTTCCGGCTCCGATAAAACAAAACTTATTATCATATAAAACTCCGGAGGGAATAAGGTGAAACTTGTATGTTTCATTATTAACCACAACCGTGTGGCCGGCATTACAACCGCCTTGATATCTGATTATTACATCCGCATACTGTGCAAGTAAATCGGTGATTTTTGCTTTACCTTCATCGCCCCACTGCGCGCCTACTACTACCGTGTTATTCATATTAACCTCTCAAACATGTCCTTATTATTTAGTATAAAACAAAAATTATAACTTAGCTGCGGCAGCGGCTTTATAAACTCCTATCTGATTTATAAAGTAATCTGTTCTGTCGGAAGCAACAAGTTTCAGTGTTGTCAGCAGACTTTCTCTTTTTTGAAGCAAATCCAGATTGGAAATTATTCCTTCTTTAAATTTCATTTCGGTATAACCGAAGTCACTTTTTTCCGCTTCATAACTTTCTAACGTTTTTAAATACTTATCATTATCAAGTTTTAATTCGCAAAGAGCGTCATTGATTTCCTGTAAATCAACAATATAAGTCTTTTTATAATTTTCTATAGCTTGATTATATTTATTTTTTTGTAATTTTAAATTTGCAATTCTGCTTCCCCCGGTAAATAAAGGCAGCATGGCATTTCCTGCCAGTAATGCAATTGAGTTTGTCCAATTCATTCGCTTTAAAAATTCGGTGGAATTAAATGATATCAAACCAAGAATATTAAAGCTCGGGAGAAAATCTTTTTTTGAAGCTCTGACTTCCAAGCCTGCTTTTTTAAGCATTAACTCACTTGAAATATAATCCGGGCGATTTTCTATTACATCCGAAGGAATAAATTCCGGAATTTCTTTATTTATAACTAAATCATCAAAGGCAATTCTTTTAAAATCGTTTTTATTTTCCGGACTGTCGCCAATTAAGACTGCGAGCATGTTTAAGAGTTTTTCTCTGTTTTTCTTTAAATCCGACATATCGGCATTTGCTTTAATATAAGCTTTTTGAGCGCTGACGGTATCGGCTGTTGAAATTAATCCCTGTTCATTGCTTATTTCAAATAATTCATAAATTTTTTTACGGTCAATAATTATTTGCTGTTGAATTTCAATCAGCTTATCAAGTTTAACTATATTATAATATGTAGTGCCAACGGCGCTGACTACGGAAATAAAAGCAGCTCTTTCATTTTGACGTGATATTTCCGTTAATTTATCCATAGCTTTTGTTCTGTCGCGATTTTTTCCGAATAAATCCAATTCATAATTTGCATACATAGGAAGAGAAATTAATCCGTCAGAATTAGTTGCCCCGGGGAGTTTATATAACGCGGGAACTGCGCCTACTCCTACGGAAGGCAGTTCTTTAGCTCGTTTTAAGTTCTTATTCTCAATAGCTTCTTCAACTTTTAGTGTTGATATTTTTAAATCGTGATTGTATTGTAATGCTTTTATAATATAATCCAATAAAAAATCGTCATTAAAACCTTTCCACCAATCTATATTTACGTATGAAATTGCCGTTTGTTCATCAGTAATCGGCTTTTTGGAAGCATAAACACATAACGGATTTGCAAATAATAAAAAAGTTAAAAGCAATAGCAGTGATATTATTTTTTTAAATTTAATATATCTCAACATTCTATCATATCCCCCGCTTTACATACCCGAATGGGTTTGCAAAATTTGATTTAATTTTAATAACATACTAATATATTTAAGTAGCAAAATCAAATGTAAAAATTAAAGGGGATATATGGAAAATAAAACGGAAGAAAATCAGACGGCTAAAAAGAAAAAAACCATAACACTATTATTAATAATTATTGCCGTTATTGCAGCCGGTATTTATTATATTAATTCTTTAAGATACGAAACCACCGATGACGCGTATATAGAAAGTGATTTAATTCAAATCGCGGCAAAAGTTTCGGGAGAAGTCGAAAAAATATATATTGAAGATAATCAAAAAATAAAAGAAGGCGATTTAATCGCTAAAATTGATGAAAAAGATTACAAAATTAAATTTAATCAAGCTCAGGCAATGTATGAAAAAGCTTTGTATTCGCAAAAAGTTGCAAAAGCAAAGTTAGACGCGGTGAATTCTGAAATAACTCTTGCAAAAAAGGATTTACAACGATACAGAAACTTGTTTGAAGCGGGAGCGGTTTCACAACAGACATTAGATAGCGCACAAACAAGATATGATAATACCAGAGCAAAATTACTTGCCGCGGAAGAAGATATTCTTTCCGCAACAAATGATAAAGTCGCTGACGCAAATTTAAGAGTATTAAAAGCACAGCGCGATCAAGCAGAACTCTATTATAATTATACTGATGTTATTGCACCTAATTCAGGTACCGTTACAAATAAAAATGTGGATAAGGGTAAGTATATTCAAGCAGGACAGCCTTTATTTACTCTTGTAAGCGATAAAGTTTGGATAGAAGCTAATTTTAAAGAAAATCAAGTCGGGAAAATGAAAGTCGGACAAGATGTTATCATCAAAGTTGACGCATATCCCCATAAAAAATTTAAAGGGAAAATTGAAAGTATTCAAAAAGCTTCAGGCGCAAAATCAAGCTTGTTCCCTCCCGAGAATGCCGTCGGTTCTTTTGTTAAAATCGTACAAAGAATTCCCGTTAAAATCGTTTTTACGGAAGATATTAATCCTGATGAATACAATCTGGTTGCGGGCATGAGCGTTGAACCAAAAGTAAGAGTTAAATAATGGATGAAATTCAAGCTACAACTCAAGAAGAATGGAAACCGAAATATAATCCCTGGATTGTATCAGTTCCTATTATCGGTGCGGCATTTATGTTTGTACTTGATGAAACTATTGCAAATGTTGCGCTTTTACACATGGCAGGAAGTTTTAGCGCTTCAAGAGAAGAAGCACTATGGATTTTAACAAGTTATTTGATTGCCTCGGGAATTATTATTCCTGCTGTTGACTGGTTTTGTAAATTAATGGGAAGAAAGGCCTTTTTTACATTCAGCGTAATATTATTCGTATGCTCATCATTTTTATGCGGAATTTCAAATTCATTGGGAATGATGATATTTGCAAGGATTCTGCAGGGTATAGGCGGAGGTGCATTGCTTCCTTTGGCGCAGGCAATACTATTGGAAAACTTTTCCGTAAGCGAACGCGGAAAAGCAATGGCTCTATTTGGCATGGTAGTAGTTATTGCTCCGATTATCGGGCCGGTATTAGGCGGTTGGATTACGGATAATTTAAACTGGTCTTGGATATTTTTTATTAATATACCAATAGGCGTAACAACAATTGTTTTAATAAAATATCTGCTGGAAGACCCGCCTTATGCACGAAAGCAAAAAAATATCAGAATTGATACAATAGGGTTTTTCCTTTTGACAATTTGGCTGGTAACATTGCAAATAATCCTGGATAAAGGTAATAATGCGGATTGGTTTAATGCGCTTTGGGTAAGAAGAATGGCGATTGTATGTGTATTATCAGCCGTATTATTTTTCATTTCACAATTAAAAAGAAAGAATACTTTGGTTGATTTATCGGTTTTCAAAGATAGAAATTATTCGGTCGGAACACTTGTACAGGTGGTTGTAAACCTTGTTTTACTGGCTTCAATGGCGATACTGCCTCAATTCTTACAAACACTTATGGGATATAATGCTTATTTAAGCGGACTAACAATGATGCCGCGCGGTGCAGGAAGTTTAACCTCGGTAATATTATCAGGAGCGCTCGCCAATAAAGTGGATAACAGGTTGTTACTATGCGTCGGATTAATATGTATCGGTATTGCAGGATTTCAATTAAGTGAATTAAATCTTGATATTTCAATGACTTCAATATCTGTGCCGAATTTTATACTTGGTTTGGGGATGGGATTTTCTATGGTTCCGAGTATTGCACTATCTGCAGTAACGTTAAGTAACAGCCAGATGACAAACGCCTCAGGGCTGCAAAATTTATTAAAAAATATCGGAGGTGCCATTGGTACATCATTATCAGGCACGATGATAGCAAGATGTTCTCAAATGCACCAATACAGCATGGTTGAGCATTTAAACGAACTTAATCCGATATATCAGGAACGGTTAAATTCAATGGCTGCAGGTTTAAGCCAGTATACTCATCCTGCAACTGCGCATTATATGGCGCAAAATATGCTTTATAAACAACTAATTCAGCAATCAACATTGTTGGGCTTTGTAGATACTTTCAGAATGTTCTCTATCGCGGCAATGATTATTATTCCGACTGTATTTTTATTAAAAAATATTGATTATAAAAAAGAACAATAACTATGTTATTATTGTTCTTTTTAGTTGATATTATAAAAGCTGTATAGCTATTTTGTTTGTTGTTCAGCCTTTTTTTCAGCAATTTTATTAACGATTAAAGAAGCGATTAAAACTCCGCCCGTAAATGCTGCCATTGTTTTTCCGAAATGTTTAAGCATATCTTTTGCTGCTTTGCCTGCTTGGGGCGCTAATTCGGAATACAATTTTTTTGCATTTTCGGCTATTTTTTCTGTATCAAAAGTTTGACCTAATCTTTTACCTGTTTTTTCGGCAGCTTTTATGGCTTTTTTAACGTAGGATTTTTCACCTGTAACTTTTGCATAAATTGCGGCCTTTTTTTCTTCCGGTATTGCATTAAATGTATCAATTACGGAAAATGTAGTGCCGACTAATGCAATATCTTTCATTAATTTAGCTCCGGATGTTTTTTTATCTGCCGAAGTATTTTTTGGAATTGCATTTATATTTTCTACTTTCATATTATTATACCTTTCTGCTTATATAATATTAGATAATAATTTTTTTTGCCGAAAATAAAAATAATTTTATAAATTCTTTACAATAATATTTTAATTTTTCCTTATGGATAGTATTATAAAAATGAGGGATGGAAACAAATACATGTCAAATAAAAAAGTAAAATCCGTAATTTTGGCTGCAGGAAAAGGAACAAGAATGAAGTCAGAGCTTCCGAAGGTTCTCCATTCCATATTTAATAAACCGCTTTTGGGTTATGTTTTAGAAGCATTAAACAACACGGATTATATTAGTGATAATTATGTTATTGTCGGGCATAAAGCTCAAGATGTTGAAAACTATGTGCTTAATAACTATAAAAATGCGAAATGTGTTCTTCAATCACCTCAACTGGGAACAGGTGATGCGGTAAGCAAAGCTGCTCCTTATTTAAAGGATTTTGACGGATATGTTATTGTTGTTTGCGGAGATACTCCATTAATTACATCCGAAACAATTAAAGATTTTATTGATTTTCATGATAATAACCATGCTGATTTAACGGTTATGTCAGCTATTTTTGAAAATCCTAAAAATTACGGCAGAATTATCCGTGATAAAAATAACAAATTTATTGCAATAGTTGAAGAAAAAGATGCAAATCCGAAACAAAAAGAAGTAAAAGAAGTTAATGCCGGTATTTATTGTATTAATTGGTCAACGGTTTCAGGTGCATTCAACAGCCTTCAAAATAACAATGCTCAGGGAGAATATTACCTTACGGATATTGTAAAATGGTCCGTTGAAAAAAACTTAAGCGTTCAATCTTATATTTTAAGCAATAAAGAAGAAATATTCGGAATAAATTCAAAACTGCATCTTGCTCAGGCAACAAAAATATTGAATAAACAAACAGTAACGCGTTTAATGGATGAAGGGGTGCAAATTATTGACCCCGATACTGCATATATTTCGCCGGAAACAACAATAGGCGCAGATACTGTAATATTCCCCAATGTTTATATAACGGGTAAAAATACAATCGGAAGTAATTGTAAAATCGGCCCTTTTGCTCATATCAGAGATGGTGCGGTAATTGGAAACAATGTAAGAATAGGTAATTTTGTAGAAATAAAAAAATCGATTATAAACGATAATACAAATGTATCACACCTAAGTTATGTAGGAGATGCGCAATTAGGTTCGCATGTAAATATCGGTGCCGGAACAATTACGGCAAATTATAACCCTATATCAAAAATAAAAAGTAAAACAATAATAAAGGACGGCGCAAATACAGGTTCTAATTCGGTGCTTGTTGCTCCGGTTACGATAAACGAGATGGCGTCAGTCGCAGCAGGCAGTGTTATTACCAAAGATGTTGAAGCATATTCGCTTGCTGTTGCCCGCAGTCCGATGAAACAAATATCAAATTGGGTAAATAAAAAAATTGAACAGCTTTCAGGAGGCATTAAATAATGGAATTAGAATTAGCATTCCCCCAAGGAACAAAAACAATTAATCCGACGCACGATATAAAATTGTTTGCAGGCCGCTCAAATATGAAATTAGCGGAAGAAATTGCGCAATATTTGGGTACTACGGTCGGGCCGATGATTGTTAAAAATTTTGCGGACGGTGAAATATATGTACAGGTTCAAGAAAGTATAAGAGGCGATGATGTATTTATCGTTCAGCCTGTTTGTAATCCTGTTAATGAAAACCTTATGGAATTGTTAATTATAATTGATGCATTTAAACGTGCAAGCGCAAAATCAATTACAGCTGTTATTCCATACTATGGATATGCGAGACAAGACCGTAAAACATCAGGCAGAGAAGCTATTACAGCTAAACTGGTTGCAGATTTGCTCACAACGGCAGGGGCTGACAGAATACTTGCCATGGATTTACATACAGGGCAAATTCAAGGATTTTTCAATATACTGGTTGACCATATTTATGCTACTTCGGTTATTGTTGATTATGTTAAAAAACTTGATATTCCGACAGAAGATTTGGTCGTGGTAAGTCCTGATATGGGCGGTGTTTCACGTGCAAGGTATTTCGCAAAACAAATGAATTCGCCGATGGCAATTATAGATAAAAGAAGAAATCGCCATAATGAAGCAATAGCAGTTAATATTATAGGTGATATAATGGGCAAAACTTGTATCATGTTTGATGATATCATTGATACTGCAGGTACAATATGCGGAGCTGCTCAGTTATTAAAAGATAAGGGAGCTAAAGACGTTTATGTATGTGCAACACACCCTGTATTCTCAGGCCCGGCATTGGAAAGACTTGAAAAAGCTCCGATTAAAGAAGTGGTTGTTACTAATACAATTCCGTTAAATCAAAATTTCTTACCGGAAAAAATTACCCAGCTTAGTGTTGCTCCGCTTCTTGGTGAGGCTATTTCAAGAATTCATGACGGTGAATCCGTAAGTTCTTTATTCGGATTTGAAAAAGAATACGACCAATAGGTAATTAAAATGCGTTACAGAAGCTGCCAATGGGTAAACAGAGGTATAGAATTCAGAACAGATAATCTGAGAATATGTTGTTACGGTTACCTTCAAGGCAGAGAAACCGAATATCAAACAACCATCCGCGAAAATTATCACGGAGAGCTTTTGGATTGGAATGAAATCTTTAAAATTAAAGATAAATTAAAATCCATGCACAAGGAAGGCAAATATTTAGAAGCGTGCAAAGATTGCATTTATCTTCAGGAACGTGATTGGGATGAAGAAAACTATATTAATCATTTTACTCTTAATCATTGGACAAAATGCAACTGTAATTGCACTTATTGCTATACCAAAGATAATAAAAAAGCCTTTAATGCATATAAAGAGTATCCGTTATACCCGATAATTAAAGACATGTTTAAAAAAGGGGTAATAAAAAAAGCGGAAGAATCGTGTATTATTTTTGGCGGCGGAGAACCTACAATCTTAAAGGATTTTGATAAATTAATTAATTTGTTCCTTGAAAACGGGTGTAAAAATATCAGAATAAATTCTTCGGGAATAAAATATTCCAAAAGTATAGAAAAAGGATTAAAACTGGGCGCTATAAGTCTTGTTATTTCTACTGACGCGGGCTGCAAGGAAACTTACGAAAAAATCAAGGGGGTAAAAACTTATAAAAAAGTTTGGGAGAATATTCGTAAATATGCAAAAGCGCAATCCGCACCGAATTTATTAAAAGTAAAATTTATTTTATATCCGGAAGTCAACGATAACTATGAAGAAATAGATAAATGGTTTGATGAAGTTATTAAAAATAAAGTCACAGCTGTAAGTTTAAGTGTGGAACAAGATTGGTACAACACTCATCAACCTAAATTTACGCCAAAAATATATGAACAAATCGCATATATGGAAAAACGGGCAAAAGAATTAAATCTGGATATGGAAATATATTGTGAAGCTCTTGCCGTACTGCGAGAATGTCATTAATAAGTTTTCATAATAAAAGATATACCTTTTTTTATAGGAATTAATACATTACCATCGGATGACATAAAACCGATTTTATTTAAAAATTTATTCATTTCTTCTTTATTTCTGGCAGCTACGGTTAATTTACCGCCTATTTCTTTCAGAGAAGTTAAATCTTTTAAATCACTATCGGCATCTAATAAAAGATTACCGCCGATTTTTTCAAGTTTTGGCACTGATTTTAATGTAGTATTAATTAAATTACAATCAGTATTTATAATATTGACATCTTTTAATATATCATTTTCATTTATATCTAATTTGTTTTTCTTAATCACTTGATTAGCAATGTTAGAAGAATATCTGTACATATGTTTTATGTCTTTTTTTGGATATTCTCTTTCATAATTAATAGAAAATCCCATTTTAGAAGCTACAAAAGAATCTAATTCCGTCCATTTTGTCATTCTTTTATTGCCGCATCTTTCCCAAGCAGGCATATTATATAATTCAGCTTCATGTGACATCGAGTATAATCCTTTATTAGGAATAGAAGTCTGCCCATGTATATTTTTTTTAAATATTAAACCTAATGAAGTAACACGCGGTTCATTCATAAAAAACTCCTTTTTTCATATAAAGTATTATTCCTTTATAAAATTGCTAAAAATATTTTTTGCCTATTCGCATTTTGTATGAAAAAATCAAAAACTATTGAAGCAAATATGTTATAAAACCGGGTAGAGAGTGGTGTCATAATTTATTCGACTTTTTGATTGATGTTCAAAATACTATCAATTGATACAATTTTTTTGCCGGAGGAAGTTGTTATGAACAGACACGATATGATTGATAGAATTGGTAGTAATTACCTTACCTCCAATATAGAAGCCGGAGAATACAGTTACGTTGTTGAAGCCGCTTCTAAAGCTAAACTTGAACAGCTTGTAGGACATGCAGTAAAACATTTCAAGCTGGATTTAAGATTTGAAGATGAAGACTTTGTTGTTTTGATTGAAACAAAGCAAAACTTTGCAGAAGCAGATATTGAACAGCTGAAAGAATATCTTGAAGAAGAAAAGGCATTACACTCTGATAAGAAGATTATATGTATTCTTGCTAATACTAAAAATGATAAAATAAAAGTTTGGAAATCCGTTATTGATGATAACAATATACTGTCCGATGAAACGGTGCTTGATACTATGGAACATTATAAATCTTTGTTCTATCTAAACAAACAGAATGACCGTGAAAAAGTTTTAAAAAATACCTATGCATTAAATGAATTACTGCATAAGAAAGATATTGCGGAAGCATTAAGAAGCCAGTTCGTCGGAACCGTATTACTGCATATTAAAGATTTATTAAAACGGCTGGGTGCAACTAAAATTGACGAGGAATTAAAGAATAAAATTAATGATTTCTTTAAGCTAAAATCCGAGAAAGAAATTATAGCCGGGATTGAAAACACGCTCACAGAGCTGCTTGATGGGTCTGACAACAAAAATAAGAAAATTGAATTATTACAAAGCAGTGTATTAAAAAATCAGAAAGTAAGAGCATTAAAGAAAAAAGACTGGATTGAGATTATAGATAGTATTTTAATGGATATATACAAATACATTGATACTAACAGTTCAGAAGGTCAAGACATCCTTAATTTATTCTTTATTGCATTCAATAAGTACACCGGGAAAGCGGATAAAAATCAAGCTTTTACTCCGGACCATATCACAGAGTTTATGTGCAGATTAACGGAAGTTGATTGCACAAAAGTTGTAATGGACGGAACCTGTGGCAGTGCTTCATTCTTGGTTCAAGCGATGGTTAAAGAACTTGCGGATTGCAAAAATGGCAGAACAGAAGAACAAGCTAAAAAACTTCAAGAGAAAGTAAAAGAAAACAATATTTATGGTATTGAATCAGAAGAAAAAGCATTTGGACTTTCTGTTACTAATATGTTAATTCATGGTGACGGTAATTCTAATATTAAGCTTGGAAGTTGTTTTGACCATAAAGACTTTATTAAACAAGCTGACCCTAACATTATTTTGATGAACCCGCCATACAATGCAAAACCTATTAGTATACCTAACACTTATAAATCAGAATGGGGAAATGCTAAAGACGGTAAAGAAGACCCGACAAAAGGCCTTGTATTTGTTCATTATTTTTCTGATGTAATTAAAGAACTCAACACCGAACGTGTCAAAAAGGGAAAACAACCTAAACCGGTCAAATTAGCTGTATTGTTACCTTTGGCATGTGCGATTGGTACGGGAAATCTTATTACTAAAGAAAAAGAGGTATTACTTGAAAATAATACTCTGGAAGCAGTGTTTTCATTGCCGGCAGAGATATTTTATCCCGGTTCTTCTGTTTGTGCTTGTTGTATGCTGTTTACACTTGGTCAGCCTCATATCAAACCGGATGGAACAGTAAGAAGTACTTTCTTTGGCTATTGTAAAGATGATGGATTTATTAAAAAGAAAAATTTAGGACGTGTTGAACAATTTGTTAAAGATGAGAAAGGTAACTTCACAATCTCAAGATGGAAAGAGATTGAAGCTGAATGGCTTGATTTGTTTGAGAGAAAAGCAGTTGTTGACGGTAAATCAGCAGTAGAGAAAGTTAATGCCGATGATGAATGGTTATGTGAAGCATATATGAAGACTGACTATACAAAACTAACAGCAGATGACTTCCAACGCACACTAAATAATTATCTATCATACCTTGTTAAAGAAGGTAATGTTTATGAAAGCAATAATGGGGCATAAACATGGAATTGAATGTACAAGATTGGCAAGAGTTTATTGTAGGAAGAATATTAGATTGCTGCACAACAACTTTATCAATTAAAGATACATTGGAAGAAGGCGAAGTCCCTTTTATTTCAAGAAGTGCTATGAATAATGGTTGTGATGGCTATGTATCAGTTGAACAGTCAGCTATTACTAAAGGGGATTGTCTTACTGTCGGAGCAGAAGGTATATACAGTTTCTATCAACCTAAAGATTTTGCAACCGGGAATAAGGTTTATACATTAAGAAATGACAATCTTAACTTTTATCATTATATGTTTATTTCCACAATATTAAATAAAGAAGACTATAAATATAATTACGGAAGAGCAAGAATTAAAAGCAAATTAGAAAATGAAATTATAAAACTTCCGATTAAGTATAATTATAATAAACCTTATATTGATGAAAATAAGGTATATTCAGATGAAGGTTATGTGCCGGATTGGCAATTAATGGAAGATTATATAAAATCATTACATCATAAACCAATTACAACAAAAATCACAGACAGTAGTGTTAAGAAATTAAATGTTTATAACTGGGAAGAATTTAAAGTATCTGATTTATTTAACACGATATATAAAGCTAAAGCACATACGAAAGAAGAAGTTGTTGAAGTTGAAAAAGGCATTCACTTTGTATCCAGAACGGATTGCAATAATGGTGTTGATATTACGGTGGATAAAAATACCAAATATGAAGGATTGGAAGAAGCTAATTGCATAACCATTGGTGATACAACAGCAACATGTTTTTATCAAAATGAACGATTTATAGCCGGAGATCATATGGTTGTATTAAGGGCTGATTGGTTAAATTTAAAAAGAGGTCTTTTTTTTAGAACATTATTTGCACAAGAAGGAATTAGATATTGTTACGGCAGAGCATACAGAATGGATTTAATTAAAGATACCTTATTGAAACTGCCCATCCAAAGAGATAAAAACGGCAATCCTGTTATTGACAATAACCACAAATACTCTGACAAAGGATACATTCCGGACTGGCAGTTTATGGAAGATTACATCAATTCTTTACCTTATAGTGATAGGATATAACTTTTTAAAAATATTTATCAATTAAATAGCAGAAACATTTATTTAAATTAACTGCCCTGGAAGAAACTCTGCCTGAACGTAAGCGAGGCTATGCAGAGCAGGCGCTGCATTGAAGGTATGCCGATTTATCACTTGAACTCTATTGTTTGCAAATATTTTTGAGAGAACAATACGGTAAGAGTAACGTTCTATATTATTTCTATAGAAAAAGAAACTGTCGAAGATGGGACTCGAACCCACAAGGCGTGAACCACATGAACCTGAATCATGCGCGTCTACCAATTTCGCCACT
>CANPXC010000042.1 GCA_947585605.1 Candidatus Gastranaerophilales bacterium
GCTGCGGTAGCTCCTGCGCTACCTACCTCTCCTCAGATGATATTTAATCATCTTCGTCGGCAGAGTGCCACAAGCCCTCTCAACAAAATAAGAATATCATTAACATTTTTTTCGGTCAAGCAAAATTTATTATGTCCACTCCGATATATCGCGATTTGATAATCCCCATTTTATATTATCTTCTCGCCCGGATACATTGCAATACTTACAAAACGGAATGGGAGAACTTAAATATTTTATTATTTCTTCCTTCTTCGCTTTGTATATATCTATGCTGTCTTTCACGTCAATTGCCATGTTTGTATGAAAATATTCATTAAAATGCCTTGCCGCAGGACATATTGTACACTTATATAATCTTCCGTCCTCAACCTGCCGGCAAACCTTTCCTTGATAACAGTTCTTGCTAACAATATTTATATCTTGCTTTCCCTCTAAATCATAAGTTGATTTAGTCATTAATTTCTCATGAACTCCGGTATTTCCTTCATATGCCCACATGACCTGATTATCATTTGCGGTTTTTATTATTCGATTATAATCAATATTTAAGCGGTAGTTGGTTATTACAAGAACTATTGAATTTTTTCGCATTTCTTTCCAAAATGCGCCATCCATGCTGTTTAACATTATGCCGTTTGTATAAATGGAAATCCTTACATGATTTGATAAAACTTTTCTTGAAATTTTTATAAAATTATTTATTTTTGGATGTAATAACGGTTCTCCGCCCATAATGGCAAAACTGCCGATGTAATCACACAGTTTTCTCATTTGCCTTATGTCTTTTTCAAACTTTTTTATATCCGCAAATTCTTCTTTTGCCAGTGGTGCGCAGTGGTCGCAGCTTCTGCAGTTTAAATTACAATGATGTACTATTTCATATAAAAAATAATTTAAATTTAAAACTGTACTCATTATAGTGTTTTTCTGTATTTTGCCAATAATGCCGCACCGATTACTCCCGAAAAATCGCCTAATTCCGCTCTGGCAAATTTTATTTTTGCGGCAGGAGTAGGAAGTGATTTTATTTTCGCGATTTCTATTGACCGTTCATAAAAATAATCCAATGCATTCATTAATCCTCCGCCAAGAATTATTTTTGAAGGATTATAAAAATTAATTACGCTCGCAAGCCCTGAAGCTAAATAGTCGGAAGCCTCATTGATTATTTGCAAAATAAGTTCATCTTTGTTATCCAATGACTTTTTTATCATGCTGGTTTTTATTGGCTTATCTTCTACCAAATAATTAACGATATCTGACTTTCTGCCTTTTTTTAAGGCACCGATAATTCTTTTTTCAATAGCTAGACGTGAAGCATAAGCCTCCAGGCAGCCGCAGCCTCCGCAGCCGCATGAACGCCCTCCGGCGTCTACTATAATATGACCGATTTCTCCGGCCGTGCCTGTTGTACCGTATCTTAAACGTCCGTTTTGAACTATTCCCGAGCCAATTCCCGTGCCGACAAATATACAAACATAATCGCTTTCGCCTTTACCCGCACCAAAATACATCTCCCCTATTGTCGCTATCTCAACATCATTGCCCAACAACAGCGGTAAATTAAATTCATTTTCTATTATCTCTTTTAACTTTAAATTTGAGCAGTCTAAATTAGGTGCATTTATTATTATGCCGTTTTCTCTGTCTATTTGTCCTGCGGCGCCAATTCCTATATTTTCTATTTCACTTATCGGAACTCCGCTTACTTCTATTACTTCTCTTATTGAATTAATTATTTTTTGTATTATTTTTTCAGGGCCTTTGTCCTTTTTTGTTTTCTTTTTGACAAAAGAAACTACTTCGCCAGTTTCTTTGTTAACAAGACCCGTCAAAACCTTTGTTCCGCCTAAATCTGTTCCGATTGAGTATTTGCTCATATTTCTTCCTTATTCCACTATGATTATATCATTTTTTTTTATTTTTATAAATAAATTGTAATTATATGGGTTTAAAACATGTATTAAATAGGGTATAATATCTAAGTAGAGAATTTATGGAGGCAGAATTAATGCGCATAACAGTTAAAGGGCGTAACATTGAAATTACTGATGCAATTCGCAGCTATGCGGAAGAAAAAATCGGCAAAGTATTAACTCATTATGACCAAATCCAGTCTATTGATGTGGTTTTGAGTGTTATCAAAAATCCTTCCGTAGCTCAAAGTCATACTGCAGAAGTTATTTGTAAGTTTGTTTCGGGTTCGGTTAAAGCTGAAGAAAAAGCGGAATCTATGTATGCAAGTATAGATTTGGTAGCAGATATACTTAACAGACAAGTTAAAAAATTTAAAGAAAAACAAATTTCAACTTCTAAAAACGCTTCTATCAGGACGGACGCTCCAAAAGAAGAAACAGTTGCAGATTAAATTTTTAATTAATAATAAAAAAGACCCCGAATAACCGGGGCCTTTTTTTATTTAGACAATTTTTCTTTTGTATAATTTATTAATCCGCCGGCGTCTATTAAGTTTTGGATTTCTTTAGGAAATTTATTACATTTGTATTCTTTTCCCGTTGTCGTATTTTTAACTATTCCTGTTGAAATATCGTATTCAAGTATATCATTTTTTGAACATTCATCGCTTAAGTAAGGATTTTCTAATATCGGCAGACCGATATTAATAGCATTGCGGTAAAAAATACGTGCAAAACTCTTTGCTATTACAAGCGATATCCCGGACGCTTTAATCGCAATAGGAGCATGTTCCCTGCTGGAGCCGCAGCCGAAATTTACACCCGCAACAATTATATCTGTTTTTTGAACTTGCTGAGCAAATGTTTTATCGATATCTTCCATGCAATGCTTCACCAATTCTTCATGTGTCGCTGTATTCAAATACCTTGCAGGTATTATAACGTCGGTATCTACATTATCACCATATTTCCATACTTTTCCCTTGCTCATTTTTTTTCTTTACATCCTTTTTCTTCTGCACTATAATAAAATTATACATTACATGAAAGAAATGTTAATAAGGGTACAAACAAAGGAGATTTAAATGATGGAAATGATAGGCGAAACAGCAGGACAAATTTGGAATTACTTAAATGAAAACGGCGAAACAACAATAGCAAAAATGAAAAAAGATTTAGATTTAAAAGCTAATTTTGCTGAATTGGGCCTTGGCTGGTTAGCAAGAGAAGGCAAAGTTGAAATGACTAAAAAAGGTACTTCTACTAACGTTAAATTAGTTTAATTTTAAAATTTGTTTTAAAAGTCCGGCTATAAAACCGGACTTTTTTTATTGTTGTTTTTTTGTAATAATAATCATTATAGTTAGACAATATGGATAAAATTATGGAAACAGTAAAAATAAAAGAAGAATACTTGCAGCAAGCTATGCTTTTAGCGCGTGGCGCGGAAGTATTGCCCGGCGGCGTTGAAGAATTGGCTTTAAAACTTCAAAAATCAAAAGAAGAAAATAAACCGCTCAGAATAAAATTAGGTATGGACCCCTCAAGACCTGACCTCCATTTGGGGCATACCGTTGTTTTGAGGAAAATTAAACAATTCCAGGATTTAGGACATAAAATTATATTAATAGTAGGCGGCGGTACCGCGATGATTGGTGATCCTTCAGGGAAATCAGATACCCGCCCAAGTCTTACTAAAGAACAAGTTGACGAAAATGCAAAAACTTATTTTGAACAGATATCTAAAGTTGTTGATGTAGATAAGGCAGAAATTCGTAATAATATGGATTGGCTTTTTAATCTTAATTTTGTTGATATGTTAAAACTTGCTTCAAAAGTTACTGTTGCTCAAATTATGACAAGAGATGATTTTGCAAAAAGGTATGCCGAAAATCGTCCGATATCTGTTCATGAGTTCTTTTATCCTCTAATGCAGGCTTATGACAGTGTTGTAGTTGACGCGGATGTGGAACTCGGCGGAACAGATCAGCGTTTTAATAATCTTTTGGGACGCGAAATTCAAAGTGCATACGGCAAAGAATATCCTCAAATGGTTATGCTCCTTCCTCTTTTGGAAGGAACTGACGGTGTTGTTAAAATGTCTAAATCTTATCCTCAGCATTGTATTTCTCTTACAGATTCCGCTAACGATATGTACGGTAAATTGATGTCAATTTCAGATAATTTAATAGTTAAATATTTTGCGCTTTTAACGGAAGTGTCAAATGATGAATTAAAAAATATTGAAGAACAGCTAAAAACTTGTAATCCGCGTGATTTAAAAATGAAGCTAGCTTATACAATTACCGAAATGTATAACGGTAAAACCGCAGCTGATGAAGCGCAAGATAACTTTATAAAAGTTGTTCAAAAAAAAGAAATTCCGGATGATATACCAAATGTTAAAATTAATTCTGATATCTCTTTAATTGATTTTATTTCTAATTATGATAAATCCTTAAGCAGAGGTGAAATAAAACGTCTTGCACAATCAGGCGCTTTAAAAATTAATTCGGAAAAGCAGGTTAACCCCAATTTCTTAATTACAACCTCAATGCTTCCTGTTATAGTTCAATACGGAAAAAGAAAATATATTAAAGGTATTTAAATGCGTCTTATTAAAAAAGTATTTTCACAAATAAAAGAAGACATTCAAACAATTTATGAGAAAGACCCGGCGGCTGAAAATATACTTGAAGTTTTATTTTGTTATCCCGGGCTGCATGCTTTAATATTACATCGTATCGCTCATAAGCTTAATTATTGGAAAATACCTTTAATACCGCGTATTATTTCAAATATATCAAGATTTTTAACGGGTATAGAAATCCACCCCGCAGCAAGAATAGGACGAAGATTTTTTATTGACCATGGCATGGGCGTTGTTATTGGTGCCACTACCATTATTGGTGATGATGTTCTTTTATATCAAGGTGTTACATTGGGCGGAACAGGTAATGAACATGGCAAGCGTCATCCGACTTTGGGTAATAATATTGTTGTAGGCTCCGGCGCAAAGGTTTTGGGTAATATTGAAATAGGCTCCAATTCAAGAATAGGAGCAGGCTCCGTTGTCGTTGATAATGTTCCTGAAAATTCAACTGTTGTTGGAGTTCCCGGAAGAATTGTAAGGCAGAAATTGTTAATTCAAGGTCAATTAATGCATAACAGAATTCCGGATCCCGTTACCTGCCAGTTAAACAGATTAAAATACGAAATTGAAGATTTAAGAGAACAAATTGAAGAATTAAAAAAGGCGGATTAACAAATCCGCCTTTTTGTTATTATGTTTCAGATTAAGATTATATAATTAAACCTACTACTGCACCTACTACAGCACCGATACCTGCTCCGATTGGTCCGCCGATAGCACCGATTGCCGCGCCTATTGCTGCACCGCCGCCTGTTGTAAGCGCCATTTTGCAAGCTTTACCTCCAAGATATTCAAGTGTATCAAATCTTCCTGTTTCATCAAGGTTGCACATTTCGTTTAATAAATCTTCTTCAGTTGCTTTATCGCCGTCCCAGTTAATTTCAAAACCTCTTTCAAATTTGTTTGCGGTATTTGTTTTGATAAATTCTTCTAATGTTTGATTATCATCCATATTTGCATTTATTAATTCTCTTGCAATAGCTCTTAATTGAGAGTCATCGCCTGTTTCATCTACAAGCTGAGCATATCTTGTTTGGCTTTTCATTTGAGTTAATAATTCTTGATAAGCTTCTAATGCTTTATCTTCACGTCCTTGCGCTATATATGATTTAACATTTGCAATACAAGAGTTGATTGCTGCATCTCTTCCTGAATATGCTATTTCATAGCCTTCTTTTGTATCAGTGTATTCATATCTTCTGTCTAAAGCGTCTGTATTATATAAACTTGATGTTGTAACACCGCCGTTTAATGTAAATGTTCCCGCTGTTGCACTTCCGCCCATAAAGCTTCCGTTTTGGAATGATGTACCTACTGTCATAACTAACCTCCACCTAAAAATATATTTAACTAACCCACATTTATATAAAAACATTTTAGGTTTGATAATTTACTTTTAATTTTATTTTGTTAACATTTCTTAATATTAATTTAAGATAATTCCGCCTGCAGCACCCATCAGTATTACTAATAAAGGTCTTTTTTTCACAAAAGAAAACGGCAGAATTAATATTATAAATAAAAGTATTGCTCGATAGTCGAATTGAACGGGAAATGACCACTCTTGTTTTGTATATGTTATTGTTTGATATAAAAGTTTTAATCCTATTGAAATTAAAAGTGCGCACGAAGCCGGCCGCAGACCGTTAAATATCGCGCTGATACTTTGGCAGGCTTTAAACTTATCATATATTTTCATAATTATTATTGAAAAAACAAACGGAGCTGACTCTATTGCACTTGTACAAACTATTGAACCGATTATGCCTGCTGTTGTATAGCCTGTATATGTCGCCATATTTATTCCTATAGGTCCCGGAGTTATATTGGATACCGCTATCATATTTGTCAGTTCATCCGTAGTGAACCAATTATAAGTTGACTGCATGTAATATAAAAACGGTAATGCCGCATATCCTCCGCCAATTGCGAATATGCCTGTTTTTAAAAATTCATAATATAAAAGAAAATATAGTTTAAGCATTTTTGCCTCCCGTTATTTTGGAGTGCAAAATTGCAGCAAGCGCTGAAAGTAATATTACTATTGCAGGTGATATTGAAAATATCAACAATACAATTAAAACCGTAAAGAATAAAATATAAGTAAATATTGAATTTACACTTTTTTTCCACATATCTTTTACGGTAACCAATATTAATACTATAACTGATATTCTTATCCCCCAAAAAGCCTTTTGAACAAATTGATTATCAGTTACTCCTTTTAATAAATTCGCAAGAATTAATATACACAAAAAAGACGGGCTTATTATTCCTAAAATTGCAGATAATGCGCCGAGTGTTCCTTTTACTTTATAACCTGCAAACATTGAAATATTTCCTGCAATTATACCCGGTGTACATTGGCTTAGGGCAAAGTAATCAACCAATTCTTCATCACTCAGCCATTGTCTTTCTTCCACAATATATTTTCTTAAAAGCGGAAGTATTACATAACCGCCGCCAAGCAGTTGTATTCCTATTATAAAAAATATTTTATAAATTTCCCAAAGAGTTATATTCTTCATATTTTTATTATTGCATAAAAGTTTGTATTCGTTTAAAAACAGTAAAATTTGGGAATACTACAATTGTAGGAGTTAATATGAGCAAAGTATTATTATTAGACAAGCACAACCATCCTATAAATATTTGCAGCTGGAAAAGAGCGCTTGTTCTGCTCATGAAAGGCAAAGCCGAAAATGCAAGACGACTTAACGATATTGAAAGTATGATTAAGGTTGAAAACATATTAATTCCGCGTGTTATTAAATTAACTTATGAATTGGCAGTTCCCTATCAGGAATTGCCTTTTTGCAGAGAAAATATTCTTGTAAGGGATGAATTTGTTTGTCAGTATTGCGGAAAAAAATTTCATCCTGATGAGTTAACGCTGGATCATGTTTATCCTAAATCAAGATTAGGCCCTGATATTTGGGAAAATATTGTTGCCTGCTGTAAAGAGTGCAATCAGAAAAAAGCTGACAGAACTCCTAAAGAAGCTAAAATGAAATTACTCAGAAGACCGTACAGACCAAAAGATTATTTAAAATTTGAGTTGAAAAAATATCCAGAAAATATTGTAAGACATTGGCTTGATTACTTTGAGGCGTCATAATACTTAATTATAGCAATTTAGATTGTTTTATAGGGGATTGCCATTATTTTTTATACTTTCTAAAATTCCAAAAAAGGGGATAATTATGTGTAAAAAAATATTAATGGTTGTTACTAATTTTTCAGATATAAATGACGAAATAAAAACGGGAGTTTGGCTTGAAGAATTTGCAATGCCTTATTTAACGTTTAAAGCTACGGGGTATGATGTTACTGTTGCAAGTCCTCTGGGCGGAAAATCTCCTATAGACGAAAACAGTTTAAGCTGTTCAAACCCTATGGAGTGGGATGATGCAGCAAAAAATCTCAATAATACAATGATGTTATCTGAGGTTGATTATAAATCTTTTGACGCTGTTTTTCTCCCCGGCGGGCATGGGCCGATGTTTGATTTGGCTTATAATGATACCCTCTCAAAAATTATTGAATATATGTACTATAATACCAAAATAATAGCGGCTGTTTGTCACGGTATAGCAGGACTTTTAGGCGCTAAAGATTGTGACGGAAATTCTGTTTTAAAAAATAAATACATTACTGCATTTACAAATAAAGAAGAACAAATTGTTAAAATGGCTGAATTTATGCCTTTTTCTCTTGAAGACAGAATTAAAAGTCTGGGTGCGGTTTTTATTGAGGGAAAACCTTGGAGTGAACACACGGAAATAAACTGCAATATTGTTACGGGACAAAATCAGCAATCTTCATTATTAACTGCGGAAGGGGTTATATCTCTTTTATAAAACGCCTTTCGTTGAAGGAACAACATCTTTTATATTTTCATCTATAGTTACGGCTTCTTTTAATGCTCGTGCAAATGATTTAAAAGAAGCTTCAATTATATGATGTGTATCAGTACCGTCAAGCATTCTTATATGTATAGTCATTAAAGCTGCTTGAGCAAAGCTTGAAAAGAAATGCGCCAGCAATACCGTTTCAAAATCCGATGTTTTTTCATCTTTTACGTTTACGTCGGTTTTTGAGAAAACTCTGCCGGATATATCAACTACGCTCATTACCAATGCTTCATCCATCGGTAAAGTTTTTTCTCCGTACCTTTTAATGCCTTTTTTATCTCCCAGCGCATTTTTTAAAGCAGTTCCCAGCGTTAAGGCAACATCTTCAACTATGTGATGATTATCTTTATCGTGGGATATTACATTTATTTCCAAATCAAAACAGGCATGATGAGCTAATTGTTCAAGCATGTGGTCAAAAAATTTTATGCCCGTATTTATGTTCTTTTTGCCTTCTCCGTCAATATTTAAATTAACTTTAATCTCTGTTTCAGATGTTTTTCTTTCTTCAGCACTTTGCCTCATAAGTGTTCTCCAATATTGTTTCAATATCATTTATAGACTGCAATACAAACCGTGCGCCTTTATCCTTCATTATTTGTATTAATTCTTCTGATTTATCCTGCGGAGGAAGGACTCCTACAGGTATATATCCCGCGCTCGCTGCCGCTTTTATGTCATCTTGTGTGTCGCCGAAATAATAATATTTATCCGATAAAGTTAAATCCCTTGTTAAGTTTAATCCGCAAGGATTTGGCTTTTCCATGCCCGGCGGAATATCATCAGTTGTTATAATAGGGAAAAACAAATCTTCAGCGTTAAATCGTTTTAATGCGTACATTGCTTCCGCTTTAAGTCTTCCTGTAAATATGGATAAATTATATTTTTCCGAAAGCCTTTCAAACAGTTTTCTGTCAAAAAGCGTATTTTCATTATTGATTAATCCGTTTCCGCCGTCCCAATATATTTCTTGAAATACTTCCGTTATTTGTGAGTAGGAAACGTCGATTCCTTCTTTTTTAATTAAATATTGTGTTAAATCCCAATCATTATTCATTCCGCCCTGATTTTTTATTGCTTGAATTTCTTGAGGTGATACTTGTTTCCCCGTGAATTTTTCAAATGTTTTTTCAATTGTTGTTCTGTATGAATTTCTTGCGTCAATGAGGACGCCATCCATATCAAAGACAAGTGCGGGCTTAATTTTTAAGGCATTTTTTATTTTTTGAACACCGTTTTTGTTCGGTATTGTAATCCTTAAATGGTTTTCAAGCCTTGTTCCTTTTTTAAAAAGTTTAACAATAATGTTTTCTTTTTTCAGTTTGTTAAATACAAATTGCGATTTTTGTTTAAAATCAACCAGCAGAAAATTTGCCGATGAATTGTATACATTAGCTCCCAGTGCGGTAAAAAACTCATTTAATTCTTTTTTCGATTGATTTATTTCTGCTACAACATAGTTTAAGTAATCAACATCATCAAGAGCCGTCATCCCCGCCATTGCTGCAAGTGCATTTACGCTAAACGGGCTGATTACCTTTTTTAGCATATTTATATTATTTTCATTGCTTAAAATGCATCCTAGTCTTAGTCCTGCCAGTGCAAAATCCTTTGAAAATGAACGTACTATAAATACGTTATCATAAGTTTTAATATATTCTTTGTTCGTTATCCCCGCATAATTTGCGTATGTTTCATCTATTATAACAGCCTTACCAGTTGAAGCTTGGAGTATTTTTTTTAAATGTTCTTCGGAAATCAACGTGCCTGTCGGATTATTCGGAGAAGCAAGATAAACTATTTTTATTTCTTTATTGTTGTGTAGTTTGTTTAAAAAATCATCAACGGGAAATTCCCAACTATCTTTGAATGGAACTTTTATAACATTTCCGCCCTGAATTTGTGTATAAATTACCGGCATTTCAAAAGAAATATCCAATGTTAAAAGTGCTTCATTTTTATCAAGATAAGTTTGTATTATACCTTGAATTGCTTCATCAGCGCCGTTAGTTACTTTAACATTATTTATATTTAAATTGTAGTAATCCGCAATTTTTTGAGATAATTCCCCGTAAAACGGATAAAAACTGACATTTTTAATATTACATGTATTTAGAACCTGCAAAACTTTAGGCGAAGGCCCGTAATTATTCTCATTACTGTCAATCTTTATGTCCCAATTTTTTTCATACATCGGAACATAATAGCCTGTCATATTCTCAACTGATTCTTTTGCTTTTAACATATTGTCCTTATTTCAAATAAAAATCAGCGTTTACATATACGTGTATTTTAACTTTGCCCGATTCAACAGGAGTAGCTGTAACCGCTTCAGCTGCAACTGCTCCGTCTGATATCGAATTCTTAGCATAAAATCTTCCGTTTGAAATAGAAAAATCGGTATTACAGGAAGCATTTAAATGTTTTATGCCGTCTACGCTGCTTCCCGAAGCTGCTGCTATTGAGTTAGCTTGTTTGATTAATTCTTTTACCAACTGCGGATACATTTCATTACATGCCGAATTATCATTTTCAACTGAATAAGAAAGACCTTCCGTTCTGTTTGCTCCGTTTGAAATTGCGGTATCAATAAATTTTGCGACTTTGGAAGTATCTTTTGTTGCAACTTTAACGGAATTTGCCGCCATATAATTTTTTATAACTCTTTTACCGCCGCTTGTTGCATATACAGGTCTGACGGAATAATTTGTAGTCTTTATAGTATCAGTTTGAGCGTTTGTAACCAGTTTTAACGCTTCTATAATTTTATTTGATATATTATTGTTAGCTTCTGCAGCCTTTTGAGCATTATCTGCGGTATTTTCAACCGCAAATGTTACTTCTGCATAATTTGGTTCAATTTCTTTTGTCTTTGAAGCGCTTAAAGATATGTATCCGGCTTCTTTTTTTACATCGCTTTGTATTGCTGCATCTGCTTTTACTGAATTTAAAATTATTATTCCAAGTATTATGCAGGTTGAAAATATTATCTTTTTCATTATTGTTTCCCTATTTCTTGTTTTGTTTCATCGTTTTTTTCTTCGGAATTTTCATCAATCAATTTTTGTGATTGCATATTTATATCTTGCTTTATTATTTCGAAATCATTAATTATACCGGACTCTTGTGTTCTTGCGCGCTGCATAATATCTTTAATTTGGTCAGGGGTAAGCCCTTGATATGAACCAAATCCGATTAAAGCTTTCCTGTTATTGAGAGCATACAATGATAACGCAATTATAGCCCATAACATTATCCCTTGATAAATATTCATTATTCCGACTGTATTTGATTGCTCAAAAAAGTAATTCCAGCACTTCATACATACCCAGCCGGGTGAAATTATAAAACCTGCAATTAAACCAAGGGCAATAAATATAAGTGTAATTATTCCTCGAATTCCGTTTATTGTAATAACTTTAAAATTTTTATTCATTTGGTTTTCCTTCAAGTAATAAATTAAAATCCCTTTCTGTTAGTATTATAACACCTAAAGAGGAGGCTTTGTCAAATTTTGAGCCGGGATTTTCTCCCGCTAAAACATAGGAGGTCTTTTTGCTTACACTGCCTGAAACTTTACCGCCTGCTTTTTTAATTTTTTCTTCAAATAGATTTCTTGGTTCGGATAGTGTTCCCGTTATTACGAAGGTTTTTCCTTCCAGAGTATTTGATGTTTTTTCAAACGCACTCCCTTTTGGATTTACGCCGTATTCTTTCAGTTTATTTAATATAATTTTATTGTTTTCATCTTTAAAGAACTCAACAATGCTTTTTGCCGCTTTATCACCTATTCCGTCAATTTTTATTAAGTCTTCTTCCGTTGCATTTTCAATACTTTCTATTGTGGGAAATTCGTTTGCAATTAAGTCAGCCGTTTCTTTTCCTATAAGTTTAATGCTTAAGGCGGTTAAGAATTTAGTCATAGTTGGATTTTTAGAAGCTTGAATCGCACTGTATAAGTTATCTGCCGATTTTTCTTTAATTAAATCAATTGTCATAAGGTCATTGACGGTTAATTTATATAAATCCGCGAAATCTTTAATTAATCCTTTTTCGTATAGCTTTTCAACAACGGAATCTCCGACTCCGTCTATATCCATAGCCTCTTTTGAAGCCCAATATACTATTTTACCTTTTATTTGCGCGCTGCAGCCCAATAAATTAGGACAATATAATGCTACTTCACCTTCGGGCTTGATTAAAACGCTTCCGCAGCTCGGACACTCGGTTGGCGCCGTGTATACTCCAAAATCCTCATCTTCTTTTTTCCTTATAACTTTAGGAATTATTTCAGCCGCCTTTTTTATTAATACTTCATTTCCTATATTTATTTTCAGTCTTTGAATTTCGTCAAAATTATGCAGACTTGCCCTTTTAACCGTTGTTCCGGCTAACTTTACAGGAGTTAAATTTGCAATCGGTGTAACGGCACCTGTTTTGCCTACACTAAGTTCAATACTTTCAAGCTTTGTCCAAACTTCTTCAGGGGGAAATTTAAATGCAGTGGCCCATTTTGGAGCGCGTGATGTATAGCCCAATTCATTTTGTTTCGCCAAATCATTTATTTTTATAACCATTCCGTCTGTTGCGTAATTTAAGTTAAATCTTTCATTCTCCCAATATTTACAAAGCTCAATAACGGGGTCTATTCCTTTTACCAGTTTGTAGTTCGGATTTGTTTCAAACCCCATTCTTTCAAGCAATTTCATTCCCTCAAAATGAGTTTTAAATAAAGATTTATCATCTGAAATAGCGGTGTATGCAAAAAAATGCAAATCGCGCATTTGAGTAATTCTGTAATCAAGTTGTCTTAATGAGCCTGCTGCTGCATTTCTGGGATTTGCAAATTCTTTTATTCCGTTTTCGATATTCTCTTTGTTTAATCGTTCAAAGGAAGTAACCGGCATAAATACCTCGCCGCGGACTTCTAAATTTATATTTTCATTTAGTTCTTGGGGTATGTTTTTAATGGCTTTTATATTTTGAGTTATATTTTCGCCTATAATACCGTTTCCTCTGGTTGCACCTGTAATTAATTGACCGTTTTCGTATGAAAGTGCGCAGGAAAGCCCGTCTATTTTAAGCTCCACAACAAGTTCCAAATCGGTTTCTTTCGGATATTCTTTCTTTAC
>CANPXC010000043.1 GCA_947585605.1 Candidatus Gastranaerophilales bacterium
AAAACATCTCTTAACAATGAAATCCAGAATGGCTGACTTTCCCCTTTTTCATAGCCTTCTTTATCTTTCCAAAAATCAACAAATTCCCTAACAACTGTTCTTTGTTTTTCATCAGACATTCAAATAATTTCCTTATATGACATAAAATAAATATAACATATTTTATTTATTTTGCACTATATCAAGCAAGTCGTTATAGACATCTACCGTTTGAAAACAAATAGGGAGTTTGCGTTTTAAAAGGCTTTTTATTGTTATTTTAAAGCTTTTTAAAAGCGCGGCGTCCAAATTATTTGTTTTATTTAAGGTCTTTTCAATTTTTTCTCTAAATTCCTCTTCGCGGGTTCTATGTTCAATTTTATCGGCAAGAAAAATAATTTTTTCAAAATCGCTCATGCCTTTTTTGCCTATAGTATGCAATCTGATAGCGGAAAGTATTTCTTTATCCGTTACGCCCCAATCTTGTTCAGCTATAACAGCGCCGACCGGCGCATGCCAGGTTTTAGGACTGATTTTTTCACATTCTTCAAAAGTATCTATATATTTTTTTAATTCTTCATTAGGCAAACACTTGGCGCAGTCGTGCAATAGTCCTGCTATTTGTGCTTTTTCTTCGTCGCAGTTAAACCTTTTTGCAAGCTCAAGTGCCATTTCCATTGTCCCGATTGAATGCCAATATCTCTCCTCGTTCAGGCATGATTTAAGTTTTTCTTTTATTTCTTCAATACTATATTTTGTATACATTATTTTCTTTTATATATTTTGCAACACTCAATGGTACTATATCACAAATATCAATACCTTGCGCAATTTTTTCTCTTATTTCGCTCGAGGAAATATCATCAAAGGTTTTATCCGTCAGCGTATAATTATATCCCTGTTCTTTTAGTTTTAAATACGGAGTTTCATCAAAATTATCTTCCCGTTTAAAAAGTATAAAATGAACCAGTTCTTTCAATTTATTTGTTTCATACCAAGAAGGCAGATAAATAAATGCGTCTGTACCTATTATAAAATTAATTTTTTCTTTAGGCTTTAGAATTTCATACAATTGAACAATTGTATCATAAGAATATGACGGCTTGTTTCGGGTATATTCAATGGCTGAAACATCTAAAAAATCATATTCTTTAACTGCTAATTCCACCATATTTAGTCTGTGCATTGCATTTTCGACGTCAAAATTTTTTAAATCCTTATGCGGAGGTTTAAATGCAGGAATAAATACAATTTGTTCAAAGTGGAATTTATCATGAACATATTTTGCCACCTCAATATGCGCATTATGAACAGGATTAAAGCTTCCCGGATAAATACAAACACTCATAATTTATACAGCCTGCTTTGAGTAATGCAGCTGAGCAATCAATGATAATATTTTATTTAAAAACAATTTATAATTAATTCTGTCTGCTTCACCTGTTAAAACAATATCTGCAAAGTTTTTACAAGGTCTTATATATACACCTGCTTTATCCGAGGCATTTTTATAAATGGATTCTGCACTTTGCCCAAGCCCGCGTTCATTTGCCCTTACAAAAAATCTTTCTTTTTGAATTTGAGAATCAATATCCACGTATATTTTGAAATCAAATGCGTCCTTAACGTCATCCGTTAAAGTAAATAATCCTTCAGAAATAATTATTTTTGAAGGCAATGCTAATGTATGATTATCCCACCTGATTGTAGTGCCTGACATATCATACTTCGGCAGCATAACACTATTTCCGTTAAGTAATTCATTAATATGTTTATGCATTAAATTAAGTTCCAAAGCTTCAGGAACGTCAAAATCATAATTTTTTGCGAATTCAGCCATACCTCCGGCTTTTTTTACTTCTTCCGAGCGGTCATAATAATAATCATCGCTATTAACCCTTGTAACAATTCTTTCGGTATTATAAATATCTTCAAAAAGGTTTAAAGTATCAATAATATCAAGCGTTATTGTTGATTTTCCGCTGGCTGTTTCGCCTGCTATACCTATCGACGCCGGACGTTTTATCTCTCCCGTTATGAATTTTGCAAGCTTTTTTATTACACTTGGCTTATAGCTTATTAATACCGAATCATACGAATTTAATTCTTCGTCAAATATTATTTTTAATTGATTTTCAATATTATTTACGTTAGTTAACGGGGAAGAAAAATACTTATTCTGAAAATCACTCGTTTTATCAATATTTCGGGTAATTGAAACTGTCACATTTTTGTCCTTTTTATATAGAATATATCAAAACAAAATCCTAAACAAAATATTTTTATGTAAATTGTAAAGATTATATGCATAAAAATTTACAAATTTAAAATTGACTTAACTTACTAAAATAATTATCATATTATATGGATATGCGGAGAACATTAATATGAGATTGGTGGATAAATTAAAATTATTTGAAAGACAACTTGTTTTTATGAAATGGGGAAATTCGGAAGGTTACGGCAGAATTAACTACGTCGGGCATGACTTCCTTGAATTCGAAATTTTTGACACCGACGAGCTTGAATATACAGACAAACTTCTTATTAACGCACAGCTGATATTAGAAGTTGTTATTAAAGGTTCCGATATCGCAAGAATACTTGCCGAATACTCCGCTTCTTTACCCGAACACAATAAAGACAATATACAATTTTAAGGTTGTTCTTTAAAATTAGGGAACATATTTAAAGTTCCGTCTTCATTACGCCAATTATACCATCCGACTTTGGCAAATTTTGTCATGTCATTAACCGAAGCCAACAGCCAATTACCTCTTATAACGGTAAATGTAACATAAGTTGGATAACTTAAATTTGCAATAACTTTAGAGCTTGTATCTTCTTTGGAATATAAAACCTTTTCTTCAGGCGATAAATCATTAAAAAATCTTATTCCGTACTTCTTTCCGTATTTGTAGAAAAGATTTCTGTATGTCATAAACGCATTTTTATCCGCATTATATACCCAGCCCGTTTCGCCCGTTTCTTGATTTAAATATACGCAATACCAATCATTACCCGGATTTAAATCAACAGTTAACAATGCAACATTATTTGACGGGACATAAGCTACATAAGAAACTTTTCGCATATCTATTGAGTTTACAATAGCTGATTTTTTCAAATTTTCATAATTAACTTCTTTAATAATTTTTGAATCCCAATACGGATATTGGTACACGGTATAACTTTGAGGCATATTTAACACCCCGATACCGTAATATTTAATACTTTTACTGCTCAACGGTAATATATCAGCTTTCGCCATTTGAAATATAGCCGTAAAAATAAATAATATTATTAATGCAATTAATTTCTTCATAGTTTTATTATATCAAAAATTTGCAATTAGATTAAATTTATTGTCTAATAAATTTATGGATATAACAGTAAATAAATCAAAGCCGTTAAAAGGTACAATAGAAATCCCCGCAGATAAATCCATTACTCACCGCGCATTTATGTTATCTGCTTTAACAAAAGGCAGCACAAAAATTACAAACTATTCAAAAGGCGCGGACTGTATGTCCACTTTAAAAATTATAGAACAGTTAGGCTGCCATATTAATTATTTAAATGACAAAGAATTAATAATTAATGCCAAAAATGCCATAAAAGCTCCCGCAGCTGCGCTTGATTGCGGAAATAGCGGTACTACAACAAGGTTTATGGCCGGAATTCTTTCGGGTCAAAATTTTAATTCTAAATTATTCGGCGATGAAAGCTTATCCAAAAGACCGATGAAAAGAGTTATTCATCCGTTAGAGCTTATGGGAGCTAAATTTATTCACAATGATTATAAGCTGCCTATTGAAATCTGCGCTTCACAACTGTGCGGAATTGATTATGTTTCGCCTATAGCATCAGCACAGGTTAAATCATGCCTGCTGCTTGCGGGATTAAATGCCCAAGGTGAAACTTCCTTTACCGAACCGTACAAATCACGTAATCATACAGAACTTATGATTGAAAATATGAACGCAGATATAAAAGTTGAAGGGAATAAAGTTTCAATAAGAAAATCTATACTAAACCCCGTTGATATTACTGTCTGCGGTGATATTTCATCTGCGGCGTTTTTTATAATCGCTGCTTTAATTGTTCCGAATTCTGATATTACAATTAAAAATGTGGGAATAAACCCAACCCGCTCAGGTATTATTGATGTATTAAAATCAATGAATGGTGATATTTCCATTTTAAATGAAAGAATAATTTCCAACGAAAAAGTTGCGGATATTAACGTTAAATACTCGGATTTAAAAGCTGCCGTCATTCAAGGCAGTATTATTCCCAGGTTAATTGATGAAATTCCGATAATAGCTGTTGCCGCGACACAAGCACAAGGTACTACAATAATTAAAGACGCGCAAGACCTTAGGAATAAAGAAGCTGACAGAATTACCGCAATGCGAATACAACTTTCCAAAATGGGGGCAGATATTCAGGAAAATCAAGACGGATTTATTATTAACGGTAAATCGGAATTAAAAGGTGATTGCGAAATTGACTGTAATCACGACCACAGAATTGCAATGAGTGCATTTGTTGCTGGACTTATATGCAAAAAACCCATTAAAATTAATCAATTTCAATGGGTCAATATTTCTTTTCCGGAGTTCTTGGAACTTTATTCAAACCTTACTTAGAAGGATAAAATACTTTAGAACCTTGACCTTCCGTTACTTTAAATGCAATGAAAATTCTTTCACCTTTGTAATCTTCCGGCGGAATATCAAGATTGTTTATATTTGAAAGTGCCAATAAAACAGAATCATCCAAAGATTCATTATGGGAACTTGCTATAATTCTCTTTGTAGTTAAAACACCTTCTTTATTAATTACAAATTCAATTTTACATTCTCCAGCACCGCTTACAATTGCAGGATTCCACTTTCTGGTAAATTCACCGCCGACATTTTGCAAATATTCTCTTAATTTTGGTGAAATAGAAGATATACGTTCATTCAAAATCGGAAGATTTAAGATAGGGTCTTTTGATTTTCTATATTGAGAAGGAACGGAATCATCCCAGTATGTTTTTAATTCAGGGAGTTTAACATTTGCTGCTTGAGCATCTCTTTTAACTTTTACCATTTTCTTTTCACGGTGCGGAGGAAGGAATAAAACAAGCACACACAAACATAAACAAACAACAAGCGCAATTAATGATTTCTTTTTATCTAACGCTTCACGTTCAAGTTCTTCTCTTTCTTCACGTGTCAATTTCCTTCTCTGAGGTGCAGGTCTTTCCGGTTCCGGACTGTATTCTTCTTCTTCAAATACTTCTTCAAAGGTATCATTTCCGCAATCGCAAAAATCCGGACATTCTTCAAATTCTGTATGACATTCTGTGCATCTGTACATTATTATTTCCCTTTAATTAAATTAAAAATCTTTATCTACTTTTTCCAGTAATTCTTCTCTTATGATTATTTCATACTTTGTATTACCAAGCATTGTAGTTTCCATAATAAGGATAGCGGTCGGAAGTGCTGCACCTAAAGCACAAACAACCATATTTAAAATATCACCGCCCATTACGCCTGTAAAGTATGTTACGTTCATTGTATATTCAATGATTACAACGCATATTGCAATAAATAACCATTTTTTTGCTTCTTTCTTAAGGTTCTTGCTGCTTTCTACACCGTGAAGTGTAACACCGTGTACATTAAAATCACTAAATCCGTCTTGTTTTATAACGTTAGAAGCATTTATTCTCTTTGTTATTGCAAATGAAGTTGCAAAACAATGGAAGGCAAATATAATCATGAAAGAGGCCAATGTAAGGAATACCGGAGATATTTTTAATGCTCCGCCTGCAAGTCTTATAAAGCCTGCAGCTTCAGGGAATATTTCACCCAATGTTTGAGAGACGGCGTATGCCAAGAATGGCGCTGTAATTACACCTAATATAAATTCCCCGTATGATTTTAATTGAAGACTGAATATTTTATTGTTCATATCCTTCAATTTCTTTTTAGTGACATTATTTACATAAAGATTAATCCATTGTTGATATTCTTTCACTACGGCTTGGAAATCTTCTCTGCTTTCATAGCTGTCTAATTCTTCACCGCTCTCAGCAATGATATTTTTTGTAAATCCTGCAAATACGCCCAGGAATATACATAATAGTGAACACAATATTAACATTTGCGGTATTAATAACGGCAAATTATAAACATGTGCAACTAATTCCGAAAGAGAAAATATAAGTATTACGGTAAATATACCGCAGGATGAGAGCATACTTAATCTTTGAATTAATACAGCCGACTGTGAAATTCTTGTTTTACCCTTACCTTGAAGTACAAGGAATTGTCCCTGTTTTAGCAAAAGTGTAACGATTATGAATGAAACTGCTATTAAGAATAATACTTTATTTTGTAATTGACCGTTTAATGATTCTAATCTAACGATATCTTTTAAGATATAAGCCATTGAGAAAGGAACAAAAACTATTAAGAAATTTAAAATACTTAATATCATTTCATTTTGAGACAATTTATTTCTTAAATAGTTTGCCTTGTATGCGATTTCTTTTATAATTAAAGCACGTCTTCTTTCAATATCAGCTTTTCTTCTGTCTATTTTAATTTTAGTTTGAGCGCCGACACCCGTACCGTAAAGAGTTTCAATATCTTGTTCATTTAACTCTTCATCTTCAATCATTGTAATAGTTTTTTTAGATTCAGCTCTTCTGATTTTTTCAGCTGATTTTCTGTTTGCCAGCTCTAACGACCCGGGAATAATTTTAGGGTTTGCGCCGCCGGCTGTAATTTTTATACTTATAAACTCATCCGAATCCGCTATCATTAATTTACATAATGAACCTATTTCTATTGCAGAACCGATTGGCTGACCGCGAAATAATACTTTATCGCTTTTAAAATTATTTACTACTTGCCACTTGCCCGTATCCAACTTTTGCAATGAAATTATTAAATCAAAATTTAAATTGACTTTATAATCACAATTTGGAGCAGTACCTATATTAATTACTTTAGAGTCAGCAAAAATTTTTTCATTATTTTTTGATGTTATGGTAACACTCATTATTTTCCTCTATCTTCCTACTATTCCCATAAATTTTCTTACTGCTTGATCAACATTTTCTTCTGTTGCAATAACTATTTTCTTTTCATCCATTACAGGAAGAAGTGTTTGTCTTACATCATCTAATTTTTGAGGATGTGCATATAAAAATGTTAAACTTAAATCCGGTACATATTTTAATGTATATTCAATATTTCTCGGCAATGTTGACCAATTTATTTGTTTTGTAATATCTCCTTCATTTTCCAAATCACCAAGGATAATAATTGCGGGAGTATAACCGTCTTCTTTAAATCTTAATGCGTCATTAACTGCCTTTTTTAAAGCAAGTCCGTATGCCGTACCATATGCTTTCGGGTCATAATCTCCATATTTATTCATTGATTTTTTCATATCAACCAATTTATGCGGATTCCCGTTATATACGTTATATGCATCTTCCGTTACAACATATATTAATGCAACGTCTTCCGAGTCTAATCTTTTTGATATTTTTAAAATTGTATCTTTTTGTTTATCAATTGTACCTCGACTTGAGGCTGAAATATCGAGCAAAAATATAGTCGCTACCGGCTTAAATTCCGCCAAATCTAAACTGCTTACCTTTACAAATACTACTTTAAGTAAATATACAGCAAATACAAGTATAATACCCAGTGTTAAAACTTTTCTAAACATACTACTCTCTAACTGCTAACTAACACCAGAATTATATCACATTTATTTATTTTTCTGCAAGTTTTTTGTTTTTTTTAAACTCCAAAAATCGGGATGTAACAATGCCAGAAACGGAATTAGTTCTAAACGTCCTATAAACATATTCATTATTGCTATAATTTTAGAAAAAATATTTAAGTCCGCATAACTACCCATAGGCCCTATAACTGCGCCGAATCCCGGGCCTATATTTCCTATTGTTGCTATCGCTGCAGATACTCCCGTTAAGACATTCTGCTCTATTAAAACAAGTATTACCGCCGTAATGACAAATATTGCGTAATAAAAAAATACAAATGATATCATTTGTTTTACTATATCTTCATTGATTATTACTTTATTAATTTTTATCGGATAAACTCCGTTGGGATGGTGGATTTTTGATATTTGCCTTTTCATATATTTAAATATCATAACAAGCCTTAAAATCTTTAATCCGCCCGAAGCTGAACCTATTGAAGCACCTGTAAACATCAGTAAAAATAAAAATAATTTCGCTCTCAAATTCCATTGTGCATAGTCCACCGAGGCAAATCCCGAGGTCGTTATTATTGTCATTACTTGGAAAAATGCTTCCCGAACCGCATTTTTTATATCGTATATATGATGAGTAACTAATGTTACGGTTATTAACGTTGTAAATAACAAAACTATTAAAAGATATACTTTAAATTCTTCATCACGTAATAATGATAATATTTTTCTTTTTACATAGACTTTATACTGCAATGCAAAGTTTACACCCGCAATAAACATAAATACGGCTACAGTCCAGACGAATTTATATTCTCCGTATGCCATAATACTGTTTTGCTGCGGAGAAAACCCGCCGCCTGACATTGTTGAAAACGCAGTACAAACAGCGTCAAATACATTCATTCCCAAATATATTAAAATTACAAATTCCAACAATGTTAAGAAAAAATAAATACTCCATAACGCCGCGGCGCTCTGCCTTATTCTCGGAGTTAATTTGCTTTCTTTTGAACCCGGCAGCTCCGCAAAAACCATTTGACGTCCCGCAATGGAAAATTTAGGTAAAATCGCCGCAAATAATACGATAATTCCCATACCTCCTAACCACTGGCTAAATGAACGCCAAAAAAACATTGTTAACGGATACTGCGAAAAGTCCGATAATATTGTAGCACCCGTTGCCGTAATCCCCGATACGCTTTCAAATAACGCGTCTATCGGTTTTAATCCGAAATATATAAACGGCAGCACGCCGATTAAACATATTAATCCCCAAGTTAACAGCACTATTGCAAATGCTTCGGTTTTGTTTAAATTGTTTATATCTTCTTCTTTTTGGTTTCTGTTCTTAAATAAATACCCCAGACCGAATGATATTACACAAGCCCCCGCAAACGGAACTGCTGCCGTATATTCTTTTAACACGCAGGCACATATACAAGGTATTAAAATTATTAGTGAAAAATACCTTAATATTAAGCTTACCGAATTTAAAACATAACTTAAGTTCAAAATTTATCACCTTTTAAAATAATTTTTTACCGCGGAAGAATTATCTTGAGTAGTAAATATAATCAAATTATCAAACGGCATTATTTGCGTTGTACCGCGCGGGATTATTACTCTGTTTCTTCGCTGGATAATTGCTATAATTGCTTTACAAGGTAAATGCAAATTCATAATCATATCATGTTTAAAATTAAACGGAACGCATATTTCCAAAACTTCACCCTGCCCTCTTTCAACAGTAGCAAGAATTTCTATATCCGTTTTTATTAAGTGATTTTCAATATCATCAATAGCTGCTCCGTTTTCAGAAATTGCAACATCTATACCTACTTTTTCAAATACATTTGCATTAGCATTTTTGGAAACTCGTGTTATTACTTTTGCTACTCCAAGCTGTTTTGCAAGTAATGAACATAAAAGATTTTTTTCGTCATTATTTGTTACACAAACAACAACATCGGATTCTCCGACCCTTTCTTCTTCCAATAGCTCATAATTTGCGCCGTCACCGTTTATTACCAGTGTATTTTTTAAATTTTCAGTTAATTCTTCACAACGTTTATAGTCAAGTTCTATCACTTTTATTTTAATATTAGCTTTTTCAAGATTGCTTGCAAGCATTAAACCGACACTTCCGCCGCCTATGATTGTAACTTGCTTTACGTCATTTGTTTCCTGGAAAATCTGTTCGCCAAAATATCCAAAGAATACGATGACCCCATAAATATTACTTTATCATTCAACAAAAGCTCTGTATCGCCGTTTGGTATAAATAAAGTATTTTCCCTTGTAATTCCTACAATCAATGTTTCATCGGGGAAATTACATTCTTTAATTTTTTTGTTTAAAAATTTAGTATCTTCTTCAACTCTATATTCAAGCAATCTCGCTTTTCCGTTGGCAAAATCTTCAACATCTATGGCATTCGGAACTGTAATTATTCTGAATATTTCCTGTGTCATAAGTTCTTCCGGCCAAAGAACATAGTCTATCATTAATTCTTTTTGATATTTTGACCCTCTTACAAGTGAAAGCGAATCTACATTTTCCTTTTTACTAACAAAACATACCGTTTTCAGCTTTGTCATGTTTATTACGGTTAAACACGCAACTATATTTGCCTCATCATTATATGTACAAGCTATAAATATATCTGCATTTTTTATTCCTACCGATTCTAATATACTTATATTGGAACCGGAACCTTGAATATATTCCAAATCCAGCTTGTCAAAAGATTCATGATTATTATTCGGATCATCATCAATAATTATAATGTCGTGATCTTCGAATAATTTTGTTGCAATTAAACATGCAAGCTCATTTGCACCGTATATAACAATTTTCATAATAATACCTTTTGAATTATTTTATATTGTCAGAGTAAATTTTTACGATAAGCCGAAGGCGTAAGTAAAAATTTGCGATTGGCGTTTTGAAAAGGTGAGCAACTTTACGGTTGCGATGAGCAAGCGGAATGTTGCGACACTAGATTATATACTAAAAAGAACTTTTTGTCTAATTTGAAACATAATTTATATTAAAGAAATTTTTTGTATTATCTCGCGTTTTAAATCGGAATTCCCCGTCCCTTGAACAGCTACATAAGCTTTACCCAATAAACTTTTAGCCTTTGCTTTATTGCCGTATCCCATCATTAATTTAGCGGCATTCAAATAATTTTTTGCCAGATTTTCTTTATCATCAATATCGTTAAAATTCTTTGCAGACTTTCCGTAATATTTTAAAGCCCGCTCATTTTCACGTATTCTTTTACAATTATTAGCATTTTTAGCGGAAATTATTGCTTTAATTTTGGAATTATGTGTTTCATCAGCTATTGTATCGGATAAATCCATAAACATTAAGGCATTTTCTTTATCATATTTTTCCGCATGAATTTGCGCCAAATTTGATAAAGCTTGGGTTTGAACCGGCAAATTATCAGCTTCTCCCGAGAATGAAACAGCCGCACAATAATGACTTATCGCCGGTTCTAACCTCACATAGTCATCATATATTTTCCCCATATATATATGAGATTTTGCCTTAATATTATTGTTTTTACTCTGTTTCGCAGCTTTGTCATAATTATATAATGCGTCATTTAATTTATTAATATCATCATAAATTCTTGCCTGTTCATAATGCACCATTGCGCAAGCTTGCTCGTCACCTATTTTTTCAGCATAGTCCATAACATTTTGAAATGATGATAAGGCTTTTTCATTCTCATTAATTGAAGCATATTTTTTAGCCTGAATAAACATCCTCTTTAATTGCGTATCTAACGGAATATATATTTCATTATCCGAATTTTGGATATTAGGTTCTTCTGCAGCAAATTTTTCCTGCGCGGATACGGCTTGTTGTTCTTCTTCCTTCGGCGCGGGGTTTATTTCTTCCGTAATATTTTCTTGTTTTGGCTCGGTTTTATAATTTATTTGCTGAAGAAATAATGCTTCTACCCAATTTTCAACAACTCGTGACGGTTTTTTTAAAGTATTTGTAATATATTCATCTAAAATTTGAGAAGCATTTTTCAAATTAGATTGGATTATTTGGGAATTGGGGTTTAACTTTTGAGATTGATTTTCAATTAATTGTAAATAAGAATCAACCTCTTTTTTAATTTCATCAGGCGCACCTATGGCATTAACGGTATTTTTAAAGTCCTTAAGTACTTGTTCTATACCTATCTGCCTGCGGGTGTAATCTATTGCAACCTTTTCTCCATTCGGGAAATATGAATTATTGCCGGATTGTCTTCTTTGTTCCTGTAAATCATTATCGGCACGCTTTGATGATTGAGAACCTTTCTCATCATCCGTTTTCTTTTCTATTTTCTTTTGATTTAATCCCTGATATGGTTTTATATAGGCAGGGTATATAGTATTATACAATTCAGCCGCCTCGTATTACACGTTTTATCCGCTTACAACTCTACATATTCAAGTATCTTATTTTTTTTAAAATTTTACATACTCTGTTTAATGTATTAATTATTTTTTTAAATTAATCAATTTAATATATAATAAATTTATGTTTAAACATTTTTTTATAAACCAATTTAATAAAGAATATGCAGGCAAAGAACTTATGTTCTGCAACAGAATATATGAAGACATCCTCTTTTGGCCTTTTTCCGTGCATAAATGCTGCCACTGTACAAAGGTTCCGTACTCGCCCCCTGTATTATCTCCGTTTCCACCTAAAAAATTTAATTTTTATAATTATTTAAATAAAATTAAAGACATAATGGATTTAAATCAAACACCGGGCGGCCCTTGTTTGGGCTGTAAATTTTTAATAAGACAGACAGTTCCTCCTCTGCCTTATGAAAAACAAATAAAATTTTTTACCGTTAATCATTTTACAAAATGCAATTCAAACTGCGTATACTGCGGTATTGGCAGAAAAACTGAGGATATTAAATATAACCTTTTACCGATAATTAAAAGCATGGTAAAGTCAAAAATGATTAATGATGAATGTTTGATAAACTGGGGAGGCGGAGAACCGGTTATTTGTTCGGAATTTGAAGATATTGCACAATTTTTCCTTAAACATAATATAAGACAAGCCATAAATTCATCAGGTATTGAATTTTCTCAAACTATATCAGACGGATTAAGTAAAGATATGATGAGTATTCAAATCAGCCCTGATTCAGGCACGGAAGAAACTTATTTTAAAATCAAACGCCAAAAAAATTTCAATAAAGTTTGGGAAAATATAAAAAAATATTCAAAATATCCTAATATGCTTTTTGTTAAGTACATTTTCTTTTCTTGGAGTGCGAATGAAAATGATGTACGTAAATTCATTGAAAAATGCATTGAAAACGGAGTAAAAAACATAGTCATAGACTGTGAATCCAATAGTGCCAATAATCCGCGCAGCCGTTTTGGGGCAATTACGCAGGGAATTATTAATCTTGCTATACTTATGAAAAAACTGGCAATTGAAAACAATATTAAATATGAAATCTCTTACCAGTGGAGAGATGAGCATAAAAAAATGATTGAAGAAGGGTAATTTTTTAATTTGTCTTTTTCTAATTTTTTTAAGAATTTAAAATAAATGATTAATTGAAGCCCATTACGGAGTATAGCAAAAACTTCTTAATGAGGCAGTAGAGAGCGAGGGC
>CANPXC010000044.1 GCA_947585605.1 Candidatus Gastranaerophilales bacterium
AAAAGAAATAATATAAAAATTGCGTCCTAACGCTCCGTATAGATAACTTCTAAGCTCAGTATAAGCCCCGTAACAGCTTCACTTCGTTCCGCGGATACAGGCTCACTCGCTTACACCCTCAAACAAACGGGGCTTTTGTTGTTTCTTCGCTAAGAAGTTTAACTATACTCCGCAATGGACTTTAATTTTTATATTATTTCTTTTATTTAATTTTTATTTTTTTTAATTTTTTTAAGATAGTCATAATGTCATGCTGAAACAAGTTCAGCATGACAAAGGAAAAATTTCAAAACAACATTATAATGTCACCCTGAATTTATTTCAGGGTCTTACCAATTCTCGGATAAGTTTACATCCGGATTTACTAATCCGACAAAATTTTAAAGGTGCAGCTGCACCCGGGCAATCATTTATTTTAAATTCTATAAAAAGTTTATTTATTTAAATTAATCTTTAATAAATTAAAAAGAAAAATTTAAATAAAAAAAAAGGAACTTTTTAGGGTTCCTCTGAAATCTTTTTCAATTTCCTCGTGTGTTAGTAAAAGGTAGTAAGTAAGGTAAGTATGAATATTATTTTTTTATTAGGTTTCTCTTAATATCTTGTGTTTATCATTTACATATATATAAAGTATATAAACTTTCAATAATTGCTTAAATAAATCAAAAAAATAATAAAAAATACTCAAAACCAACAACAGCAAGCTTTTGAACACTTTACAATTCTTAATAAAATTATGCAACTGTTTTAGGATTTTTCAACTTATTCTTATAAAATTTCTTACGTTTCATTAAATCAACAAAAGCTTCTAAACGTGTAATATATCCTGCACGTCCTGATTGCTCATCCATAATTAAAGTAAGTATCGGTATTTCACAATCTTCGCGCATGGAAGGAAAAATATTCTGTGACATTATTTCCGGCATACAAGTAAACGGACTGATATGGATTATGCCATCCACTCCGCGTTCATTTGCATAAGCAACATCACTGACAGATTCCAGTGCGTCACCGCCGATATCACGCATTAAATATGGTTTCGCCATTCTGAAAGCACGTTCCAAATGGGTTTCACCCTTTTTAAAACACTTCGGAATAATTGCATCTTTCAAAAAGCTTGAAACCGTCAAACTTCTTCTTGTTTGGACTCCCATTTTACCGAGTTCTTTTTCAATATTTTGATTAGAAAACGGGTCTTGAACAAGAAAAATTTCACCTGTTATATCAACATTTACAACTTCTCTGTTTTTATCAATAGGAGTTGATTTAATTAAACTTACAGCTTCTTTTTCGGATTTTTTTAATTCCTTTATATTTTCAGCGTCTAATATTAAAGCTAATGCTCTGTTATAATTTTTTTCGGCGGTTCCGAAAGTTATTTCTCTTGCTCTATAATATGAAAATAAATTTTCAATTCTGTCCAGAACAAATATTTTTCTGACCGCAATATTTATCGCTTTAATTAAAATAATCGGATTTTTTATCCCTGATAATTCGGTTAAGAATTTATACATCCCTTTAAATCCGTCATACAATTGTAATTCAATGTACTTGGATTCATAGCCCAAATCCTTTAAAATATTTCTGATACTTTGTCCGTACTCACCCAAACGGCAAATTCCGGGGGAGGATATCATTGCGACGTAATCAACATCTTTTTCCAATGCCTGCATAAAATTACCTAAGATTAATTTATAAGGCAGACATATAGAATCCGGACTATATTTAGTGCCGAGTTCAAGTGTTTTTTTACTTGAATAAGGCGGGATGAAAGGTTCAACGCCCAATTTTTTTAATGCGGAAGCCCAGGCAATATATACATTGCCCATATGAGGAAATGCAACTTTAATCGGGCGTTTATTTTTCATTTTATACTTTTAATAAATAACCCCCGTTATCAGCATTTTGGAGTATATCTTCATTTAATTTGCTTCTTAAATTTTTAATGTATTTATATACATAATCCCGTGGTAATTCAAGGATTTTGGCCAAATCTTTTGCATATACTATTGTATTTTTATTTTCAAGAAAATGGTCAAATACTAATTGTTCTCTTGATGTCAATGCTTTTTTAAATGAGAAATTTATTTTTTCATTTTCTTTTTTATCTTCTTTTTTCTTTGGAGTTACTTTCTTTTTGGCAGTTTCATTTTGTTTTTTCGAATTATTATCCTTTTCTTTTTTTACTGTTGCAGAAAGAATGTCTTTTTTCTCCTTTATTTCTTTTTCTTTATTAAATGATTTAATTGCAAGTGTTTGAATTTTTTCTGTTTTCGGCATATATTTATCAGCCGACATAGAATTTAATGACCTGAGCATAACACTGTCAACTAAACTATCGTCGTGTTTTTGTTCTTGAATAACCTTACCTAACCTTGCCGCATATTCTTCTAATGTAATACGTTCTAAAGAGCTTCTCCATTTACGGATTTCCTCTTTGCTCAAATATTCGGGCATACCAAAAATCTCCTTGACTCTAATCTTAAACTGTTTTTATTTAGGGATTATTTTTTTTTGGATATTTCATCTAACCGCAAAAATTATTATAATCTCTCTGTACAAATTCAAATTTAGCACAAATTTTATTTAAAATCTTAAAATATAAAGTAATTTGAAAAAAAGATTTACAAATTCATTTTTTACACTCATTTTATGAGAAGAAATGACCGCGTTTAGAATTCAATGTAATATTATCAAATGAATATAATCTTGCCGGGCGTTTTGAGCCTACTTTTGTATATTCGTTTAATTCTTTTAATATACTGCCGGTTAAAACTTTTTTTCTGAAATTTCTTTTATCAAGCTTCATATCCAAAATCAATTCATAAGATTTTTGAAGTTCCGTTAATGTAAATTTTTCAGGCAGCAGCTGGAATGCAATCGGGCAGAATTCCAATCTTTCTCTCATTCTTTTTATTGAATAATCTATAATTTCTTTGTGGTCATAGGCTAAAGTCGGCAGATTATATACTTCATGCCATTGAACTTCAGTAATACCCTGTGAATTATCGACCGATAATTTTATATCATCACTTCTGATTAAAGCGAAATAAGCGCATGTTATAACCCTTGAACCGGGGTATCTGAGCGGGTCGCCGAAGGTATAAAGCTGTTCAAGATAGATATTATCTACATTTGTTTTTTCTTTTAATATTCTCAAAGCAGCTGCATCAAGGTTTTCAGATAACCTGATAAATCCCCCCGGAATAGCCCATCTGCCTTTAAACGGTTCATTTGCACGTTTTACCAACAAAACTTGAAGTTTATTATCTTTAATTGTAAATATGACTACGTCGGTTGTAATTTCGTGGGTTTTTATCTCTTGAAACATCTCTTTCCTTCTTAAATTCCTTGACTGGATAAATATTCCTTTAAAATAGCTTCGTGTTCTTGTCTGAAATCATTTTCCATATTATTTATTTCTTTTAATGATGATTTATAATCGGCGATTACAGGGTCGGGATTAACTTTTAATCTTTTATAATTTTGCATAATAGAGGAAACAAATTTTTTAGTTTCCGTAAACGGCGGAACACCGTTATATTTTTTTACATTCCCGGGGCCTGCATTATATGCCGCAAGTGCCAATTCCATTGAACCGAACATTTTATACATCATTTTATAATAAGCAATTCCGCCTTTTATATTATCTTGAATGTGGTATGGATTATATCCCATTTTTTTTGCAGTATTAGGCATTAACTGGAATACACCTACTGCGCCGTATCTGCTTCTTTTGTCATGGCAAAAACCTGATTCCGCTTTTGCTATACTTAATGCAAGAGCAGGATCTAATCCCATTTCCATCGAATGCTTTACAATTAATTCCTTAACGTTAACTTTTGAATCAACATCCGCCATAGTTTCCAAAGGGAAATTTATTATCAGCGTTAAAGCCAAAACTAAATATATTATTACTTTTCGAGCCATGTAAATCCTCAATGTTATATTTATCACGCTTTAAAGTTTCATTACTTTTATGGTATTACAAAAATTTAAAAATTCAACCTTAAACAGGGTATATCTTATAAACACTATGATTTGAACACTAAAAAGAACTTAAATTTTATTATTTTTTAAAAAAGCATGCCTGTTATTTAATCTAATAATTTATCAAGAATTTCCGCTTCTGATGAGGATTTTTTTACATCAAAAACAACATTTTTTTTCATATAAGTTCTTAAAGCTTCCCTAATTAATTCACTTCTTGTTCTTTGTTCATTTTCCGCAATTTCATCTATTTTATTTAAAAATTTATCAGGGATTGACAATAACACTTTCGCCATAATTTTTCCTTATATCTTTTCTTCTTAATATATTATATACTATTAGTTAAAATTAGGAAAGAGGAGAAAAAATGGATACATTAAGAAAAAAATATAAGCTTTTGGATTTATTTTGTACGTTAGCGCAAATACCTTCACCGTCATTAAAAGAAGAACAAGTTGCACAAAAAATTATATCTGTATTTAAAGAAAATAATATAACAGCGAAATTAGATAACTATGGAAATGTTATTGCGAAAGTAGAAGCGACGGACACAAGTAAAAAACCGCTTCTTTTAAGTGCGCACATGGATGTTGTCGGGGATAATTCACCGATTAACATAAAACTAAACGGAGATTTTCTTGAAACAGATAAAACAAGAACATTAGGAGCAGATGATAAAGCGGGTGTGGCTGCTGCCATTATGCTTGCGATAGAATTATCTCAAAATAAAGAGCTTAAACATGGCGGTTTGGAAATTATTTTTACCCGCGATGAAGAACATAAAATGACAGGTATTCACAATGTCAAAATGAATGAAATTGAAGCCGAATATATTCTTGTATTGGATGCGGATAAAGTAGGGCAGGTTCAAATTGCAGGCGCAAGTTATACAGGATTAACAGTTACGGTAAATGCACTAAAAGGCGGACACTCCGGTATTGATATTGATGATAATACAAGGCTTAATGCCGCTAAATTAGTAGCGGAACTAGTTAACGAAATTCCGCAAGGTGTTTATAAAAAAGATGAATTTGGAGTTGTTACTTCAATAAATCTTGGTGTAATCATCGGCGGAGGTATTGAAACAGCAATAAACAATATTAAAGAGTCTGATTTGCCGAGCGTTAAATACCTGGACTGCATTATAGAAAAAGCCGTTACAAATATTATTAACACCAAAGCGGGTGCGGTTTATTCAATAAGAAGTTCAAGCAGAGAATTTGAAAACAACTTAATTAATGAAATTAAAGACATTGTTAATAAATTTAATGTAAAATATGAAGGACTTGCAAAAGCCGAAGTTCAAACAGCTGAACATCTTCCTCCGTTTGAAAAAAGCGAGGATGAAACTTTAATCAATATTGCAAAAATCACAGGGGAAAATTTAAATCTTGATTTAGATATTTCCTCCTTCCACGCAGGCGCAGAAACTCATATTTATGCAAATAATAAAAATAAATACGGTAAAAAACTTAAACCTGTTTTAATAGGCACTGCCGATGTTTACAATATGCACTCCGCCGAGGAAATGATGAATTATAAATCATATTTAAGCGGATATGAATTTCTTAAAGAGTTTTTCAAAGTATTTAATTATTAAAAGAGGCTGTATTGAAATATTTTAAATTATACAACATACTTTACATATTAATTTTTACTTTTTTTACTGTTATTTTGTGGGATTTTTTAACACAAAACAGCTTGTATGAACTTGATGATTTGAATTCAACAATTAATTCATATCCCTTGTGGAGAGAAGAAAACGGAAGATATGTATGTAATATTTTATCAAGAATAGTCGGTTTATACATTCCGCTTTTATTAAACATTCATCTTAATGATTTTATTAATACGGGCGGTGCTTTTTGCTACTTACTGATACTTTTTGGTTTAATTTATTCAATAACAAAATTTTTCTCTTTAAATTGCAGTAATAAATACTTATTCGGATTGATGATGTTAATCCCAACGGAAATATTTATACGGTATTTAATATATTTTCTGGGATTTTTCAATTATAATTTATATTCATTTCAATACGGATATGTACTTGCGAGTGTTTTCGGAATTTCGTTTATGTACTTCATATATAAATATATAATTTATAACGAAGAATATAGCAATAAACATTTAATTTTCTTTATTTTATTAGGATTTTGCGCGGGTAACTCCAGCCAAATAGTTACGGGGTCAACTGCCGTAGTTATAGTATTAAGTATTATTTATAAGTTTATAGAACATAAATTTAATTTTGAACAAATAAAAAAACTTTTGCTGAAGAAAACTATAATAAGTCCTATAATCGGGTTTTTCAGCGGATTTGCTTTAATGGTATTATGCCCCGGCTTTTGGAATGAAGTTTCTTGGAGGCACGCTTCCTCTTTCAATGAAATCATAAGTATTGCAAAACCTTTTATGAGAACACTTGTCGATTATGTTTTTATAAGGCAGGAATACTATATACATTCAATAATTCTTTTGTGTATTTTAATTATCATAACCGGAATTATTAAAAAAGAATTATTAAAAGGGATTAAAAATATAATATTAGGTTTATTTCCTGTAATCGGTACGCTTTGTTATCTTGTTTTAATGATATCAGGCGGGCGGACATATCCTTCCAATCCGCCGGGGTTTTGGGTTCAAGAACCATTCTATTTTTATTATTACTCCATGATTTTAGCACTGACTATTGTATTTTTATCGGGATATTTAATAAAAATAATTAACAATAAATTTTTAAAATATACAATTGCTTCAATTATAATCTTACAGTTCATTTGGAATATTATCTATTATTATAACTCCGAAGCATATTACCTAAAAAAGGAAGAAGTAAAAGTTCAACGCCGAAATGTATATATATGTGAAAAAATCACGTTATTTCAAATATACAAAGGCAAAAATTTTCTATATGTTCCCCAATTATGTTCCGATGCGGGAATTGCAATCATTAATAACGAATATTTAAACTACAATTATAAAATTCATTCCGTAAACGGTTCAAAACAAACAGACACAGAAAGTGCAATGAATGAATTCTATAACTCGGGCGGTAAGTTAAGTAAAGAAGAATTAAAAGAAGCAAAATTTGCAAAGCTTAAAGATAAAAAATTTGTTTTGGGAGAATAAAGTATGATACCGATAATAATAATGCCGACCTACAATGAAGTTTTAAATGTAACAAGAATGATTGAATATTTATTTAAAGAAGTATTTAAAAATTCAGAAGTCAGCATATTAATTATTGATTCAAATTCACCCGACGGAACGGCATTAAAAGTAGAAGAATTACAAAAAGAGTATAAAAATTTATATTTAATAAAGCAAATTAAAAAACAAGGCTTAGCAAGTGCATATATAGAAGGCTTTAAATGGGCGCTGAAAAATAATTTTGATGTATTTATACAAATGGATTGTGATTTCCAGCACCCTGCAGAATTATTACCCGAAATGCTTACCAAACTTAAGGATTACGAACTTATTATCGGTTCAAGATATATTAACGGCGGAAGCTGGAATAAAAACAAAGATGAAAAAAGTTCTTTTTTGAAAAAATTAACATCTAATTTCGGAAGCTTATATGCAAAGACCGTGCTAAGTTGCAGTATTAATGATTTAACCGGCGGATTTAACATTTGGAGCAGAAAAGCTTTAACTTCAATTGATTTGGATAAAATAATTTCCAAAGGCTATTTGTTTCAAATAGAAATGAAATATAAAGCATTTAAAAATAATATTAAAATAACGGAATATCCCATTACCTTTAATAAAAGGACACAAGGCAAATCAAAAATGGATTTAAAAGTTATTTTAGAAGCTGCCATATTAATATGGAAGATTAAAAAAACTTAATATCATTTGTTTTCAAATTGAAATTTTATCTTGAAATGTTATTATCTTCATACTAATATAAATAACAAGACTTACCCACCACCAAAGTCACAAATTAAAAAAGGAAAAAAGAATGGCAATAAACTTAAAAAACAAATCCGAAATCATTGAAAAATACGGAAAAAATGCACAAGATACAGGAAGCGTTGAAACCCAAATCGCTTTATTAACTGAAAAAATAACGGAATTAACAGAACACTTAAAAACTAATCAAAAAGATTACCAAGGCAGACGCGGTCTTTTAATGATGGTCGGCAAAAGAAAAAGACTTTTATCATATCTTAAAGACAAAAATCTTGATGATTACAGAAAATTAATTAAAAAGTTAAATATCAGAGAAACAAAATAGTTACGAAATATAACAAAAATAAACCGCTTTATTAACAAGCGGTTTATTTTTTATCTTATTTGAGATTATAATGTTTTAAAGGTAAAATTTGTAAATAGTATTACAGTAAGCGAGAAAGAGGAAAAAATGAGTTCAAAAAAATATTTATTTACCTCAGAATCAGTAACGGAAGGACATCCTGATAAAGTATGCGACCAAATATCAGACGCTATATTGGATGAATTCCTTACAAAAGATTCAAAATCAAGAGTTGCAGCTGAAACATCCGTAACAACAGGTATGGTATTGGTTTCCGGAGAAATCACATCATCTTGCTATGTTGATATTGCACATGTTGTAAGAACAACTATTGAAAATATCGGATATACAGGTAAATCATCAGGCGGATTTGACAGCAAAACCTGCGCTGTATTAACCAGTATAGACGAACAATCAACCGATATTGCAGGCGGAGTTAACAAAGCTTTTGAAACAAGAGATAATAATGCGGCAGTATCAAGTGATGAAACAAATAATATAGGTGCAGGCGACCAAGGTATTATGTTCGGATTTGCTTGTAATGAAACACCGGAATTAATGCCGCTGCCCATAAGCTTAGCTCACAAACTTTCATACAGACTTGCTCAAGTAAGAAAACAAGGTATCTTAAATTATTTAAGACCGGACGGAAAATCACAAGTTACGATTGAATATGAAAATGATAAACCTGTAAGAATTGATACGGTTGTTATTTCTACTCAACATGATGATGTAATTAACGGAACATCCGATAATACAAAAATTCAAGAAATAATTAAAAAAGATGTTATCGAGCATGTAATCAACTATGTTTTTGCGAAAGAAGAATTAAAACCTGATGAAACAACAAAATATTTAATTAACCCGTCAGGAAGATTTGTTATAGGCGGGCCGCAAGGTGACGCAGGTTTAACCGGAAGAAAAATTATAGTTGATACATACGGCGGATACTCAAGACACGGCGGCGGTGCATTTTCGGGAAAAGACCCGACAAAAGTAGACAGAAGTGCTGCTTATGCCGCAAGATATGTTGCTAAAAATATCGTTGCCGCAGGCTTGGCTGATAAGTGCGAAATAGAACTCGGTTACGCTATCGGCGTTGCTCAACCCGTTTCTATTTATGTTGAAACTTTCGGTACAGGCAAAATTTCAGATGATGCTATTATGATGTTAATTCAAAAGAACTTCGACTTAAGACCGATTGCTATTATTAATCAATTTGATTTAAGAAATCTGCCAAAGAAAAACGGCGGTAAATTCTATCAAAGATTAGCAGCATACGGCCACTTGGGAAGAACTGATTTTGATGTTCCGTGGGAACACACCGATAAAGCTCAATTGCTTAAAGAACAAGCTGCAAGCTTAACCGTTGGTGTTTAAAAGTCTTAATTAAAAAGAAGAACAGATTAACTCTGTTCTTCTTTTTTTATATATTGTTTTACATAATTAATTTCTTCTTCTTTTGTTTTAAGATTTCCGTTTAATTTCTCTCTTAAAATCAAATCAAAAAGCTCATTAAAATAAGGAGAAGGTATAAATCCCAATTCTATTAAATCTTTTCCCGAAATTAAAACTTTTATTTCTTTTAAACAGGTTAAAAACTTTTTAACCGCATGATTTTCCGTTATTGCATAATAAATCGCTATTGATAAATCCTGTAAATCATTAAAAATATTATATATTTCATAATCATCCGTATTATCCGGCTTGTTTTTCTTTAAAAGTTCCCTAACCTCTAATATAACTTTTTTTTCAAATGAAGTCATATTTAATCGTTCAAATGCAAAATCAGAATTTACAATTAATGCAGCAATATATATAAACCAAATTTCATCCGCGTTGAACAAATCAAACTTACATAATTCATTAATCAAATTTTCATTAAAATTCATTATCGGATTATCGGAAATTAAAGCATAAGCCTTTGAATTAATAATTAATGAATATAAATTATCATTTTTCAGACTAAAATATTGCCGTAATTCTCCTTTAATACGTTCTAAAGGCATTTGAAAATTTACCCCTGATAAATATTTTTGCATTAAATTAAAGGTATTTTCTTCAATTTCAAAATTAAAACGTTGTTTAAATTTTAAAGCTCTGATTATACGGGAGGGGTCATCAACAAAACTGTTGTTGTGCAGAATTCTTATTTTTTTATTTAAAATATCATTATATCCCCCGCAATAATCAATAAGCTGAAGATTTTTTTCATCCTCAAGATGAATTGCAAGAGTATTAATTGTAAAATCGCGTCTTTTGACATCGTCGGCGAGAGGGCAGCCGAAATTAAATGCTTCGGGTAAGAACCCGGGCTTTTCGTACTTTTCCTCACGTGTGGAAGCAAAATCAATAACAGCACCGCTTTCAAATTGTACTTTTGCCGTTAATAAATTTTCCTGAACCGATTTAATTTTGCAATGATATTTATCCCGCAAAAAATTTGCAAAATCAGCGGCATTTCCCTCGACAGTAATATCTATATCTTTAACAGGATTTTCCAAAATTAAATCTCTTACCGCACCGCCTATTAAAAATATTTTGACGCCGTATTCTTGAGCAGCCGTAATTGCGGTTAAAACAGCTGCTTTTAAATTTTCATCAAACTTCAGGTTAATTGTTCTTTCCGAGTTTATCGGCATTTTGCCTCACAAATAGTATTTTTAATTCAACTAAATTATTTTAACATTATAAAAACCAATGAGGCAAAATTTTCTATTTTATTCACCATAATCTTTAAATACGGAACTTAATTTTTTTTGCATTTTGTTTAAGTATTCAATATCATACTTTTGTGAGTCATTAATATTTGCATTCATATTTTTATCGGCTTTTCTTTTAGCGTGAACCCGTTTAGTGATGTAAATATTAAGTTTAGCAATACCTACACCCAAAACCAAGCCTGAATACAAGTAACCGGCTATTTGAGAACCTGCTATTTTTAAGATTTTTGACTTAGTCGCCATATCGGCATTCTTAAATAATTCAGAGAATTTTAATAACTTACCGTTTTTAAAGAGTTCTTGTGCTTTTGGTAATAAAACTTCATCATAGGATTTAACGGAGGTTTTAGTCAGCCATTTCGCAGCATATTTCAAGCCTTTTTTAGCACCGTCATCTGCTATCGGATTATTAATTAATTCCTTTCCGCCAATAGCTCTAGCAAAAAGTTTTGAAACGACTCCGCCGAGTATTAACCAGTTAGTAAAACCTAAAGTATCTTTAATTATGCCTTCTCTTAATTCATTTTCATCTCTTGCCGCTAAAAATCTTGAGCCTATAGTTAAACCGTATAAAAGCTTAAATTGATTTATAGTAGGAACTTTACTGTTAAATTGAACGTTGGATAATAAATCACCCGGTTTACCTATTGTAGAGATTGCAAACATCGGGAATGCAATACCGGCAAAGTTTTTAATATTTTTAAATGTTTTAGACTTATTTGCCTGTTTATCATCAACACCGACAAAACCGTCTTGTCCCGTTCTTTTTTTGGTCAAATATCTGTTAATGGGCTGAACAGACATACACAATGCCGCACAAATAGCCAAACCTAAAACAGTACTTGATTTTTTATTTTGAATAAGTGATTTTGCAAAATTTGAAACTTGCTCAAGCGGCTTATTTTTAAATGAATTTGAAAGAACAACCGCATTATCAACTAACTCGCTTAAGCCTGCGGATACACCTTTCTGAACGACATTTCCAGCCGAATCTTTTATTTCATTCAAATAAAATGAAGATTTTGCGCCCGTATCTTTTGTAATTTGTGCCAGCACGGTATTTTTAAGATTTTTGACTTCTTTTGCAAGTACAGATTTTGTTCTCCCGCTGCTGTTTGCCATTTGTTCCGTTTTATTGGCAAGCTGAAGCATGTTTAAAACTACTTCATCAGAAACATTTTGGGAAACACCTTTCCAGTTTGTTCCGTTTAAACCTTTTATATTCTCAATAAATTTATAGAAAAACTCATCCTGCTGACCTTGCGCATTTTGCCACAATGAAGAAATGTTTCTTATTGTTGAACTGTTTGCAAAAATATTTTGGGCTTTAATATTATTCTTTTTGTTAAATTTACCGGAGATTAATGCACCGGCGCCAAGTCCGATTAAACCGACGCAGGCATGAATAAAACAGCTTGTTCCTTCACGAAACATGGCTTCAATTCCGGCTTGTTTCCCTCTGTTTTTTAATTCTATTAAAGTTCTGGGAATAACCATAGAAAAAAGGTCAACAGCGCATGCTCCGATAGCGGGACTGTTATTAATTCCGCGAAGCAAACTTAATCCTGCCGTTCCTGCACCTTTAAATGATTGATTTTCTCTTTTCTCTGTTTTATTAACCGTATAATTATTCGGCTGCCACTGTATTTTATTTAACATATATTATAATCTTTTCCCTAATTTTAAAGTCTATAAAAAAAATTTTTTGCTAGCAGCGTAAATATACTTTACAAAAAATTCAACGTTATCCATTTTAGCAAAAGATAAAATACTTTGTAACAATAATTACTTTTTTCTTTACAATTTTAAGTTTAGCATTAAAGTTTAATAAATTAACTGCCGATTATATAAACAAAGGAAATAAAACAATGTCAAACAATAATTTCATAACTAATAACCCTTTTGGAATAAACCTTAATCTGCCGAAAAAAAGTATTCAAGAAGTACAAAAGGTCGTAAAAGAAGAAATTGGGAATATATCTGTTAATCCGTTTATAAATTATTTTGAGGAAAACGATAAAGTTTTTTCAGGTGAAGTAGCGGATGAGATAAAAAAATATCAGGCTCAATTTTACACTCTCGGTCAAGTTATGAGAGAAGGGAAAGCGAAATCAAGCTTTAATATGAAAATGTAAACTTAAACGAATTAAATCCCGTAATCAGCGGGATTTTTTGTTGATTAAATTTAAATAAATTTTTATAGAATTTAAAATAAATGATTAATTGAAGCCCATTACGAAGTATAGTAAAAACTTCTTGATGAGGCAGCAACGGAGCGAGGGCTGTTTGACGACCGCAGGGAGGAGTTCCCGAGCT
>CANPXC010000045.1 GCA_947585605.1 Candidatus Gastranaerophilales bacterium
TCATCTGTTCTATTTTCACCTTTTAAAAATATCTTTTTAGGAATATTATCCATTATGCACTAATTGTAACATAAAATCTGTTTTTACATATCAAATTATATAATAAAAATACTCAAACTAAGTGATACAAATAATCAAACTAAGTGTCTTTTGGCATGAGAACCTCGATGCGAAGCCACGTTTGGTTCGAGCGTGAGCGAGCTGAGGCTATGTGACGGAAACGAAGAGTTTGCGGCACATATAGCCGTTAATAGCGAGCGAACAAGACAATCCTTGAGGGGGAGTTTTTTATTACAATTATTTATATCCCCTTCCCAAATTTTGGATTATATAATAAATTCTATTAAAATGGCTAAATATGTCACCCTGAACTTGTTTCAGGGTCTAAGAATCTAAAGATGCTGAAACGAGTTCAGCATGACATTATGACTATATTTCAAACATATTGAGTAAAATTATATATAAATCCCAAATTTTTAATAGCAAAAAAAATTATATTTGTTTTTTAAACTTTTGAGTGTAATAAAAAAGGAATTTTATATGATTTCCGGAATTAAAAATGTTTCTCTCTCCCCGTCATTTGGCTTCGCAATGTTAAATGAAAGAGGCAGAATAGCTGCAGATAGCTTTGATATGAAGTCTAACAACTTTTTAAACGGCGATTTGTTTAAAAGACAAAAACCTTTTAAAGAATCAGCCCTTGAAACAGAGCTTAAAGCAGGTAAAGATTTTAAAGAAATATGTAGTGTGTATGGCTGCAGCGATATTGGTTTAGCAAATGCAAAATTCATTCAAAATCAATTATTAACAAGCCGTTCAAAAAAAATAATAGAGTCACTCCCTAAAGAAGACGCCAGAAGAGGACTTTTAAGGCTTTATTATAATAATTATGATAACGCTGATTTATCAAAATCAGATACATCTAAGCTTCTTAATATGATAAAAGAATATATTGCGCCTGAAGTTTACATTCAAAATGTAGGTCTTATAAACGCCGGCACGGGCAAAAAATAATCCGGTGCCGCAGCATTCCGCTTACGCTCTTGAAATTGCTTTGCGCATAGTCTTTCCGCTCATAAAGCTTTCGTCTTGTACCGCTTTTAACCTCGTTTACAGGACTTCGTTCGCCTGTAATTTCGCTCAGCGTCTTTGCCCGCGCGGAATAATTGTCAATGCTGATTTTAATCTAATTTGTATAACTAAATTGTTAAAAATACATTTTATGTTAAAATAAACTTATGATACACAATTTATCTGACGTACAGAGCAAAAATATAGGCAATAATACAAATATCTGGCAATTCTGCGTAATTTTACCGAATGCCGTTATCGGCGATAATTGCAATATTTGTTCTCATTGTTATGTTGAAAATGATGTTGTAATCGGTGATAACGTAACCATAAAAGCAGGCGTTCAAATTTGGGACGGAATGAGGATTGAAGATAATGTTTTCATCGGACAAAATACAACTTTTTGTAATGATAAATATCCCAAATCAAAGAATAAAGATTTTAAACTTGAACCTATAATAATAAAAAAAGGAGCAAGTATCGGCGCAAATTCAACGATATTACCGGGAGTTACAATAGGGGAAAATGCGCTTATTGCGGCAGGTTCCATTGTAACAAAAGATGTAGCGCCCAATTCTAAATACCTTATCCCGATTACCCCCCCCCCTCGAAATATAAATTAACCGGAGTTTTAAGTATATTAAAACCTCTAAGAGGGAGGCTGTATGCCGCCTAAGATTAAAGTTTTAGTTCTCTCTGCGGGGCTTAGTGCCGCTTATCATTTTATAAAAGTATTAAACGAAAAGTTTAAGGACAAATTTTATATTGTTGCTGCCGATATTAATGAGGAATATTTGATTTCCTCCTGTCTGTTAATTGATAAATTTTACAAAGTGCCTCTGTCTGTAAGTAAAGATTATTACGGTATAATTCTTGATATATGCAAAAAAGAAAAGATTGATTATATTCTTCCGCTTTTAGATAAAGACAGAGTTCTTTTTCATCGCGCAAACACCGACTTATTAAAACTAAATGTCCGCTCATTCAGCAGCTCTGATTTTGAATTCAGCAAAGATAAAATTAATAAATTACTTTACGAAAACGGTTTTTTAGTACCGAAAGAATACAATATCAATGAGCTTAAAGATAATGAAAAATATTTTGTAAAACCGATACAAGGGGTCGGCTCCGTTGAAGCTCAAATTATGTTAAAAGAACAAATTTTAGCTAAAGATAACATTAATGATTATTTAATTCAAGAAGTATGTAAAAAGCCTGAAATTACGCTTGAGTGTTTTAATTACAACGGAAAATTTTCAGCTGCGGCAAGAGAAAGGATTGAAGCAAAAGCCGGAATTTGTTCTAAAGGAAAGGTATACAAGGATAAAGAGCTGGAGGATATTGCAAAAAAATTCATTGAAAAATTTTCGCCAAACACATATTTTAATTTACAGTTTATGAAGAATTCTGATGATGAATACGTAATAACTGATGTAAATTACAGGCTTGCAGGTGCCATGGGGCTATCGTATGCCGCCGGGTGGGATGAAGTAAGCGCCATGGCAAAAATTATGCTTGGAAAATCGGATAATGAAATCTTTTCATCTTTTAAATTAAATCATTCCATACAATATGTTCTCAGAACGTATAATAACATTGTAACCAAAACTGTTGATACCGTTGCATTTGATTTGGACGGAACAATCCTTAACAGTTTTGAAAGGCACATAACGGTTTTAAAACTTGCGTTAAAAAAATATAATGTGCCGCTTAATCTTGATGATTATATTTTTTCAAAAAGATTGGGAAAAAATAATATTACTTACCTAATAGAAAAGGGATTAGAAAAAGATTTAACGGATAAAATTCAAAATTTTTGGATAGAAAATATAGAAAAAGAAGAGTATTTGAAACTTGATTTCATATATGCTCAAGCGGAAAAATTGTTAAACGAATTAAAAACGGATAAAAATTTAATCTTGATAACCGCAAGGAATAATAAATTAAACTGCCAAAGGCAAATTCAACAGCTTAAAATAGACAAATATTTTTCAAAAATATACATTGTGGAATCAGGTAAAAATACGCCGCAATTAAAGGCGGATATACTTAAAAATACTATTACAAAAGAAATGTACGGAGATACAGAATCTGATATGCTGGCTTGTAAAATGGCAAACATTAAATTTAATCCTGTATCATACGGTTTTAGGGATATAACGTTATTGACATAACATCTCTTCGCAAAGTTTTAACGTACGTTATTTTGATTTTTTATTTTTTGATATTATAATAAAACATAATAAATAGCGAATATTCAGGCAAAAGAAGGGAACAAAATTAAATGGATGAACCTATTTTATCAATATGCATACCAACATACAACAGAAGTTCTTTTTTAAAAAGAACAATAGAAAGTATAGCGAAGTCAAAAGTCTTTATAAACACAAATAAAATAGAAATCGTCATTTCAGATAATTGTTCTACCGATAATACAGAAGAAATATGTAAAGAATTAAAAGAAAAATACGGAAATAAATTAATATACGTAAAGCAAGAAAAACCTCTTTTTCCTGATTTAAATATGTTTAAGCCCATTGATTACGCACACGGCAAATTCTGTAAACTTAATAACGATACACTTGGCTGGAAAGAAGGAATACTTGAAGAAACCGTTGAAATATTAGAAACACATCCTGATGAAGATGTTGTTACTTTTTTGGGGAATTTTTATAAAACAAAAGATAAACTAACAAGATGTTATACTCTGGATGATGTTATTAAAACTATGTCAATATGGATAACCTGGGTAGGATGTTTTTGTATAAAAAGAGCGACTTATAATTCTATGCTACCCCCCCCCTTAAGGTATGTTGAAACTCGCTTTCCCATTACCGATATTATAGGCAGACTATGCCAAGAAAATAAATCCATATTAGTTTATAATGCAGACCAGTTTGATGTTGTAATACCTTATAAAAAAGGCGGGGCATACAATGTTGCGGATGCTTTCGGAAAAAATTATCTTTGGGTATTGGAACAATTTTTAGAAAAACATAACGGTATCTCAAAAAAAATGTTTGAACAGGAAAAAGATATCGCAAATATTCATGTAAATCTTTTATATTTTGATTATACGGAATTTTGGAATTTTGAAAGAAGCGGGTATTTAAAACACATGCTCAAATATTACAAATTTGATTTGCGTTTTTATATAAGATACCTTAAATGTTTATATAAATATTATATTTTATACCACAAGAAAAGGCTCGGTCTTTTAAGATTATTCGGACATTGTTTCCGGTTTAAAATTAACTATAAAAGAGAGTGGGCAAAAAAGAACAAACATAATAATACGCAATTATCCTCTCAAAACTTAATGGATTATATAAAAGCCGGTAATTGTACAAAAGGCACAATAAATGTTATCGGAGATGAAAAATCAAATCGGGGCAAATTAATTATAGGCAATTATGTAACCATTTCAGACGGGGTTAAATTTTACCTGACTCCGAATGCAGCAGAAAAAAACTTATCCTCATTTAATAATGACAATATTATCTACAATCTCGAGGATATAATCATAAAAGATGATGTGTATATAGAAGAAGATGTAATAATCAAACCGGGAGTAACAATCGGACAAGGTGCCGTTATTAAAGCCGGCAGTGCAATTACAAAAGATATTCCGCCCTACGCGGTTGTTGATAACGGAAATATTATCAGATACAGATTCTCTCAAGATATAACAGATAAACTTATATGTGTTGATTTTTCAAAAATTGATAATAATAAAACAAATATCCTCAAACGTTATATAAATGCTCAAAATATTGATGAGGTATTGAAAGAACTAAGCAAATAATACAAAAACAGCTGTTTATTTTCCTATATAACTATACATTTGTTTACACAATGGCAATTTATAATATTTTCAACAATTAAATAGTTATACAAAGGAAAATTATATGCAAATTAATAAAATATTCGGAATTAATTATATCAAACCTAACAGGACAAATGTTCAAAAGTCTGTAGATAATAAAGGTTTGGAAAAAGATAAATTTATAAAATCAAATGTAAGCTTCGGAAGTAAAGAAATAAACAGCGGTGTTTTTATATTAGATTTAACTCAAATCATTATAGACAGTCTTCTTAATACAACATTAGAAACAATAGTAGGCGAATATATTGACGCATTTTCATCAAAAAGATTAAAAACATTTTTTGAAAGGTCTAAAAGAGAAAGAATTGAAACATATAATTATCAATTATTACAGCCGAATTATGTCAATATAATAAACTCATTATTATCAAATTCGGGAATAATAACAGTTTCACAATGGGAAAAATTTATAAAAACTTATCAAAAATCCGAAACAAAAAGAACTTTCCAAGGGCAGGAAGTTGAAGCAATACAAATATACGGGATATTAGATAATAAAGATGATTTATCTAATTTCTCCGAAATATTATTGGAATTATTTAACGAAGAAAAAAATGCTGATGACGCCGATTTTAATATTTTAAACTTAACAACGGAGTTTATGAAAAAAAATCTCGGATTAACTAAGTTTAGTGATTTAGATGAAAAATTTTATTACTTAAAAGCAAGATATAATAACTTTAAAAACAGAGCTGACAGAATTGAAGCGCTTGAATATATTGTCAGAACCTATTATGAAAAAATTGATTTTATTAATTTGATAAAAAATTCCGATGAAAGTCTTGCAAAGATTAGTGCTGAAGAAATTTACAAAAGAATAAATGATATAACAGATTATTTATACGACAATGAAAAAGATAATCAAAATACGTGTGATGAAGACGACTTAGAAATAATAAAAACTGCGTTAGAGGCTGATAAATTAAAATCTTCCGGGTTAAGCGAAATATCTCCTATATTTAATGATTATAAAACGCCCGAGGATAAAATTGATTTATACAAATTTTTAATGGTGAATAATCTTTCATCAGATGATTTTAATGCTCTTGCTAAAAAATCATTAATCACAGATTATGATATTTTAAGCGGATATTTATCCAAAAGTGAACTGACATCTATTATTGCGGAAGAAGAAAATATTTCACTTAAAGAAGCTGAAAAAATGTATATTCAATTCCGAGGTGAATTTAATGCGGTATATGAAGAAAATAATCAATCAAATGATAATATAATAATACTGCTCCGATTAATGAAACAGTATAATGTAAAAGATACTAGCCAATTTATACATCTGTACAACAGAATAACCAATCAATATAAAAAACGATTAACAAATAAAGAATTCAAAGATTTTATAGAATTATTTAAATATAATGTCTACCCGGATATTTTAAGTGCTTCAAAAGAAAAAAATATCAGCGCTGCAGAATTGCTTAAACAGCAAAAAGAAAATTTCTTACAAGTTCAGCCAGCAATAGAAGAATTTTTACGGACAGATGAAAGTTCAATATTTGTAGGGAAATCAGAATTGGATATTTATAAAGAATTTAATATCCAACCTTCAAGCAAGGAACAAATAAAAAAAGAATTGACTGTAATTTCACAAATCGCCGAATCTACTGAAGAATATCAACAAAAACAAACGATGGCTTCAGAATTTTCAAAATACTTTAAAAATAAAGAAGAATTAATTAAATTTATAAGAAGCAATAATATAAAACTTGATAATTCGGAAGAAGACAATATTTTCCAAGAAAATTGCAAGAATATATTTGAATTTTTATATGATAAAAATAATTTGGAAAAATCACTTGAAAGAATTAATAATATCAGCCGCAGCGGATTTTTAATAAAATCAAAACAAAATCTTACGGAATTTTTAAACAAAGTTAATGACCCCGAAAAAATGAAAAAAATATTATCTGTTATTGCAGACAGAAATGTTACTTCAATTAATTCACTTAAAAGATTTATTAACGAATACAAAACTCCGAACACAAAAGGGGAAGATTTATTAGATATTATATCGGAACAAGATGAAAATTTATCCTTGGATGAAATTAAAAATATGCTGCAAATTATAAGCAGTAAATTATCTAAACTTAATATTCCTTTTAAACTAAACAGTTCAAATTTAAGAAAAATAGATATCCCAAAATACGCACAAATAAAAACATACAAGACAAAAGATATTTATAATCTTTTGAATATAATATCCGGCGCAGAACAACCAAACACATTTGTAAGCGCATTACCGCAATCACTGGTAAATTGTTCTGAATATAATTCTGCGTACAAAATCGCTTCCGAACTCATAAAAAAATATGACGAAGAAAAAGATTCATACAAAAATATTATTAAATTACTAAAATTAGATAAGGCCTCATTACAACTGCCGGAAGATTGCAACGATTATGTATATATAAATGCAATTATACAAGCACTTCCTAAGGATTTTATCAATTTTATTAATTCTGATGATTGGATAAATTATAAAAATGACCCCGAGCAGCTGCCAAATATTGAACTGCACGCAAAGTTACGATTAATTGACAGATTTATACTTAATGAAACAAATAATATTAATGATTTATATTCTAAAAAATCAGAAGAAAAATTAAAAGATATTATAAGAACAATATACACAACGGAACCTTCGGAAATCAAAGGAACGGATTATAAAGACAGAATAATTCTTGATTTTCCTTACAATTCATCCGAAATTGAAACTATAATAAGCACTAAAGGTGAAATGATAACAATTTATCAAAAGAAAGATAAAACTTTATAATCTCATTTTAAAATCATCATAACCAAAGGTGCGGATAACTTTATAATTTCCGTTATCTTCAAGAATAATATCAGGTAATTTCATTCCGTTAAAAGTATTATTTTTAACGGTAGTGTATATTGCCATATCTTGGAATTCTAATTTAGAACCGATTTTCAAAGGTTCATCAAACGAATAATCCCCGATAATATCACCGGCCAAGCAAGTGGGAGCGCCGAGTCTGTACGTATACGGTTTTTCTCCCGGCTCTGCGGAATTCAACAAGGGAGGTTTGTATGGCATTTCAAGGACATCCGGCATGTGGCAGGCAGCTGATGTATCAAGTATGGCAATATCCATACCGTTTTCCATAATTTCAAGTACACTGCAAAGAAGCGTACCTGCATTTAATGCAACAGCTTCACCGGGTTCAAGATATACCGTAAGATTGTATTTATCCTGCATTCTTTTTATACATTGTTTTAATTTTTCAATATCATAATTATCTTTTGTTATATGATGACCGCCGCCAAAATTTATCCATTTTAATTTTTTAAAATATTTACCGAATTTTTCTTCAACGGCATTTAAAGTAATTTCAAGTGCGTCTGAGTTTTGCTCGCAAAGTGTATGGAAATGAATACCGTCTATACAATCAAAAAGCTCATCATACAAATACTTGGAAACGCTGCCCATTCTTGAGCCTTTTATGCAAGGGTCATAGATTTCATGTCCTTCTTGTGTGGAACATTCGGGATTTACGCGTATTCCCGCACTTTTACCCTTACTTATTACTTTCGGAAGATATTTTTTGACCTGCGACGGGGTATTAAATACAATGTGGTCGCAAATATCAGTAATTTCATCTATTTCATCTTCACGGTATGCTGGAGAAAAAATATGGTTTTCTTTTCCCATTTCTTCTTTGCCGAGTCTTGCTTCATACAAACCGCTGGCGGTTGTACCTGTAAGATACTTACCTATTAACGGATACAATGAATACATGGAAAATGCTTTTTGTGCAAGAAGAATTTTACACCCTGTTGAATTTATGACATCATTCAATATTTCAAGATTATAAATAATCTTAGACTTATGAATAATATAACAAGGTGTTTTTAATTCTTGCTTTTTCATCAGATAAATCCTTAATCAACAAGAACCGGATTTTCTGATACCACCCAAGGAAGCCCCCATTTATTTAAAGCTTCCATAAACGGATCGGGGTCAAATTCTTCTATATTATAAACGCCCGGTTTTCTCCACAATCCTTGCATAACCATCATTGTTCCAATCATGGCAGGAACGCCTGTTGTATATGCGACAGCTTGTGAACCGACTTCTTTATAGCTTTCCTGATGGTCACACACATTATAAATATATATTTTACGTTCTTTTCCGTCTTTTTTACCTATGAATATACAACCGATATTAGTTTTTCCCTTTGTTCTGGGGCCTAAAGAAGCAGGATCGGGAAGCACTGCCTTTAAGAATTGAAGCGGTACTATTTCCTTTCCTTCATATATAATAGGTTCAATTGATGTCATCCCGACATTTTCAAGACATTTTAAGTGTGTAAGATAGCTTTGACCGAAAGTCATAAAGAAACGAATTCTTTTAATCCCCGGTATGTTCAGCGCTAACGATTCCAATTCTTCATGGTGAAGCAAATACATATCTTTTTCACCGACTTGAGGGAAATTATAGACTCTTTTAATTTCCATAGGTTCAGTTTCAACCCAATGTCCATCTTCCCAATAAGAGCCTTTTGCACTAACTTCACGTATATTAATTTCGGGATTAAAGTTAGTTGCAAACGGATACCCGTGGTCACCGCCGTTACAATCAAGAATATCAATGTAATTAATTTCATCAAAATAATGTTTTAATGCATAAGCGGAAAATACGCCCGTAACACCCGGGTCAAATCCGCTGCCCAATAATGCAGTAATACCGGCTTCTTTAAATCTGTCACGATATGCCCATTGCCATTTATATTCAAATTTAGCCGTATCTTCAGGTTCATAATTAGCGGTATCAACATAATGAACACCTGTTTTTAAACAAGCGTCCATAATTGTTAAATCCTGATAAGGGAGCGCAAGATTAAGAACAACCTCCGGCTTAACTTCATTTATAAGCTTTACTAACTCGTCAACATTATTTGCGTCAACTTGTGCCGTAGTAATTACGGCTTTTGTTTTTTCTTGCAACTTGTCCTTTAAGGCATTACACTTTGAAACCGTTCTGCTGGCAATGCAAATTTCGGTAAAAACATCAGAATTTTGACAGCACTTATGAATTGCAACACTTGCAACGCCGCCGCACCCGATTATCAATACTTTACCCATTCTTACTCTCCTATTTTAATGCTAAAATCATCTCTCTAATTATTTTACAAGCAACGGCTGTCGAAACACCGCTGTTATCATAAGGCGGACATAATTCATTTACATCGCAGCCTTTTATATTTAATTTTGAACATACCTTAATAACCGCATTCATTAAATCCGTGAAAGAAATACCGCCCGCCTCGGGAGTACCTGTTCCCGGGAAAAATGAAGGGTCTAAAACATCTAAATCAAGAGTGAAATAAATATCTTTATCTTTCAACTTCTCAATAGTTTCATCTAAATTATTTAAATTAAAAGGATTTATAAAAGTATGACCGGATTTTGCAAAATCAAATTCATACTTTTCGCCCGAACGAATGCCGAATTGATATATCCTTCCGTCGCCGATAAGCTCCCAGCACCTTCTTATTACGCAGGCATGAGATAGCTCAACGCCCAAATATTCTTCTCTTAAATCGGTGTGGGCGTCAAAATGAATAATATGTATATCGGGGAATTTTTTAACAACAGCCCTAAACGCCCCCAAAGTAACAAGATGTTCACCGCCGATTAAAAACGGGATTTTGTTATCCGATAATATTTTTTCAGCTCGTTGTTCAATCAAATCCAAAGCGGCTTCAGAACTTCCCATAGGCAGTTCAATATCACCGCTGTCAAATACTTTTGAGTCTGTTAAATCTTTATTTTGATACGGCGAATATGTTTCAAGTCCGAAAGAATCAGTTCTTACTGCTTGAGGTGCAAACCTTGCTCCGGGGCGGAATGAAGTTGTCGAATCAAACGGAGCGCCGTATAAAACAATTTCCGCAATGTTATACTCGCTGTCACAGCCTATAAAATTAACAATATTCTTATTCAACATCCTTTAACAACTCCTCAACATAAACAGGAAGAGCAAATACACCCTTATGAAGCCTCGGACAATAATATTTCGTTTTAACTCCTTTTAATTTCCAAGCGACTTCATCCAAATCGTGTAAAGGATGATATTTTTTTGACGCAAATCCAAAAAGCCAATGCCCCGAAGGATAAGAAGGGATATGTGCCTGATAAACCTTGCTGATAGGAAAAGTTTCAAGTATTCTTTTGTGCATTCTCTGGCATTGAAAAGCTTCTTCTTCATAAAACGGACTTTCATTTTGGTTAATCATAATTCCGTCAGCGTGAAGTGCATTGTAGCAATTGCCGTAAAATTCTTTTGTAAACAAACCTTCACCCGGCCCGAAAGGATTTGGCGAGTCTATAATAATTAAATCATACTCATCTGTTTTGGAACGCAAAAACCTCAAGCCGTCTTCATTGTATATTGTAACTCTCTGGTCATTTAAACTGCCTGCGATTTCCGGAATGTATTTTCTGCAGACTTCAACCAACAAACGGTCAATTTCAACGACATCGATTATCTCAATATTATCGTATTTAATAAGTTCGCGAACTACGCCGCCGTCACCTCCGCCGATTACCAGAACCTTTTTTACATCAGGATGAACAGCCATCGGAACATGTGTAATCATTTCGTGGTAAATGAATTCATCTTTTTCGGCGAACATTAAATCACCGTCCGAAACAAGTATTTTACCCATATCAACCGATTCAAGAACATCAATTCTTTGAAATTCACTTTGCGCACTAAATAGCTGCTTATTTATGCGTATTGAGAAATTCACATTATCGGTGTGATTATCGGAATACCACATTTCCACTTTTTTTGCCCTCCTTTAAAACATTAAGGCGTTCAATTTTTTCATCCTCAGGTCCTGTCATAGAACAGCCTTTTTCTTTAGCATATAAAATATAATCAATAATTTTATCGGTAATTTCTTCCCCGGGCGCCAATATCGGAATACCCGGAGGGTAGCACATAACAAATTCACTGCAAATTCTGCCTTTTGTCTGCTTAATGGGAAGTGATTCTTTTTGTGCATAGAATGATTCCTGCGGAGTCATAACGACTGTAGGCGGAATATATTCCTGAGATAACATACCTGTTTTATCTTTTTTATAAAGTCTTTTAATATCGGCAAGCGCGCTAACCAGTCTTTCCACTTCTTGTTTTCTGTCACCAATTGATAAATAAGCAAGTATGTTGCCTAAATCACCAAACTCAATTTGAATATCATACTCATCACGGAGTATATCATAGACTTCAATACCTGCAAGACCAATATCAAGTGTGTGGACAGACAATTTAGTTGTATCAAAATCAAAAATACTGCTTCCGTTAATCATTTCTTTTGAAAAAGCATAATAACCGCCGATATCATTAATTTCCTCTCTTGCATAATCAGCAAGCTCCATAAGCTTTGCAAAGAATTTTTTTCCGCGCAATGCAAGGTTTCGGCGTGAAATATCAAGACTTGAAAGCAAAAGATAAGAACCGCTTGTAGTTTGAGTAAGGTTTATAATCTGTCTGATATGCCCGGGATTAACTCCTTTCCCCGTCAACAGCATTGAACTTTGAGTAAGACTGCCGCCTGACTTATGCATACTGACGGAAGCCATATCCGCACCTGCCGCCATTGCGGAAACGGGCATGGAATCGCCGAAATAAAAGTGAGTTCCGTGTGCTTCATCCGCTAAAACAAGCATACCGTTTTGATGTGCAACATCCACGATAGTTTTTAAATCGGAGCAAATTCCGTAATACGTAGGATTATTAACAAAAACAGCAACAGCGTCGGGATTATCAAAAATAGCATTTTTAAGCTGTTCAACCTTCATCCCCAAAGATATACCAAGATGATAATCAACCTCCGGATTAACATAAACCGGTTTTGCGCCGCAAAGTACAAGCGCATTAATAACACTTTTATGAACATTTCGGGGCATAATAATTTTATCGCCCTTTTTGCAGCAGGCTAAAATCATACTTTGAACCGCAGAAGTTGTACCGCCAACCATAAGGAATGCATGAGCTGCTCCAAACGC
>CANPXC010000046.1 GCA_947585605.1 Candidatus Gastranaerophilales bacterium
GCAGACATCCATATTTAATTCCTGATGACCGCAATCATCACAGTATGAGAGTGATAAGTTTACACCTTCATAAAATCCCATATCCATAGCTCTTTCAATCAAAGTTCTGATTGCTTCTTTGTTATATGAAATAGGATACTTAACATACTGGATTTTACCGCCGTTCATTAAATTCCAAAATCTGTTTTCCAAATCCTGTTTTTCAATCGGCGTAATTTTTTCCGTTACATGGCAGTGGAAGCTGTTAGAAACATATCCTCTGTCTGATACATTCGGAACAATACCGTATTTTTCACGGAATTGAGTAACCTGTAATCCGCATAAGCTTTCTGCAGGAGTACCATATAGTGCGTATAAGTTTCCGTCTTCTTCTTTAAATTCATTAACTCTTTTATTAATGTATTCCATTACTTCTACTGCAAATTGTCCGTCTTCAACTAATGATTTACCGTTATAGATTTCTTGAAGTTCATTTAATGCGGTAATACCAAATGAAGCCGTTGCAGCTTTTAATAAAGGTTTAATTTTATCATGGAAACCTAAGTGACCGCCGTAAAATCCGCCTTCACAGTATGCAAGAGGGTTCGTTGAAGCACGCATTTCGCCTAAGTAATCGTAAGTTCTTATATGAATTTTTCTGATTAATTGCAAGTAGTAATCCAGCACTTCATAAAAGTCTTTGCTTTCCTTTTTAGCTTTTGCATAAATCATAGGCAAGTGAAGGCTTATTGCACCGATATTAAATCTTCCGACAAATATAGGTTTATCGTTTTCATCAGCAGGCTTCATTCCGCCTCTTTCATACCAAGGAGATAAGAAAGCTCTGCAGCCCATAGGAGATACTACTCTCTTATATTTTTTATACATACTTGCGACATAGCCTTCACCGGTTAAGCTTAACCAATCAGGATACATAGAACGCTGCGAGCATTCCAAGCCGGCTTCAAATACATCTTCCAAGACTCCGCCTTTTCCGTGGAGTTCTTTATCATATAAGAATACAAGTTTCGGGAACAATACCGGTTTTTTGCATTCTTTCTTGCCTTGTCCGTTCTTTCTTGTATTTAAAGCCGCGATTGAAGCCATTTTTTCGTATTCGCTCGTACCTAAACCGAAGGTAATTGTAATAAACGGATAGTCGCCTCTTGATGAAGCCACGGTATTAAACTTATATTCCCAGCCTTGGAAACCTTGTTCAAAGTCTGTTTGAACATCATTTAACGCTTCTTTCCTTGCTTGTTCAAAACCTAACCCCATTGAAATATAACGTTCATACTGCTTGTTATATGTTTTTTCAGCGTAAGGAGCAAGAAGTTTATCAACTTCCGGAACGGTAAAACCGCCGTATTGCTGGCTTGCTGCTGCCATTACAATGTCGCCTATAACATCAAATGCAACAGCCAGGGTCTTTGGCTCATTATACCAAAGGTTACCCATTTCAAATCCGCCTTTTAATACTTCACCGACATCAAATAAACAGCAGTTCATTGTATCACGTCTTGCTGACATATCGTGAATATATATATAACCGTCGCGGATTGCTTGCAAATCTTCTACCGTTAAGAAGAATTTTTTATACAATTCTTTATTTAATTGATTGAAAATTAATGAACGTTTTGTTGATACTAAGGCAGAATCGGAGTTTGAATTTTCTTTATCGCCTATGTACATTATTTTTTGACTTTCCTGATAAACTTTATCAAGCATTCTTACAAAGTCTTGTTTATAATTTCTGTAATTTCTGTAGCTTTCACAAACTTTGTGATTTACATTCTCAAGCGCTTGCTCAACAATGTTGTGCATTTCCTGAATTTGGATTTCGTTATGTCCCGTATTTTTTACTTCAGTTTCTACGATTGAACATATTTGCTGTAATTGCTCCGGCGTAAAATCAATCAACACACGCCTTGCTGATTTTTTCACAGCATTAACAACTTTTTGTACATCAAATTTTTCTTTTGTTCCGTCTTTTTTAATTACGAACAACTGTTGTTCTTCTGAAGTTTCCATGACTAATCCCTCACTTTTCTCCAAAGTAACTAAAAATACGTAATAAATTACGCATTTTCAATAACTTTATATATTCCCAAATCTCTCGATTTATTTATTTTATTTTACAATATTTTTTTAAGCATGTAAATAAAAATATATACTTTGTATATTAATTTTTTCGTCTTTTTATATTTGGCTTATTTTTCAATTTTTTCAGATTTTGTTTTCTGCGCTTTTTTCTCAGCATTAGCTGCTTTTATTGCTTCTTGTTCCCGTTTTATTGCTTCTTCTTGATCTAAATACGCTATGTAATTTATGTCATCTACAAAACGCGTTTTTATTTCTTCTGATAATGACGGAAAATCGTTTTTTTGATACTCGGATATTTCATCCATAACCATTTCCGCAGTTATTTTTTCTTCGGGATCTTTTTTATGTTTCTGCGCGTTGCTTACAAACAATTCCAATTCCGCAGGAGTATATGCTAAAGAATTATCTTTTAACATATCTATCACTTTTTTATAATCAAAGTCTTGAGCGCTGATATCTTCACCATACTTATATAATGTATATTTTATCATATCGGAAACCGCAAAATCTTCCATATCACCGATTGCTAATTTAAAATCAGTTCTGCCCGGACGTAAAATCGCAGCATCCATCATTTGCGGATTATTTGAAGTTCCTATCCAAACAACACCGCGGTCAGCACATTTTTCGGCATTTTTTAATAATGCTCTGACTTCTCTTATGCATTCGGGGTTATTTCTTCTGTCTAAGAAGAAATTATCAACATCTTGTTCAAATTTAACTACAGTAATCTTTTTTGTATTTTTGTAGTTTTCTTCAGCTTTTGCGAAGGCTTTTTGAATATTTCTTACATTTTGTGAATGATTTGATTCATCTAATTCCACACTTACAACAGGAATACCCAAATAATCAAGATGTTCGCATACCTTATCCGCTATATATGTTTTTCCGCCTCCGGTCGGGCCATACAACAAAACTCCGTTCGGTATTCCTTTTGAATAACCACAATATTTATCTTTGGAAGCTGCAACAATAGGTGCTATTACCTCCATAGCTAATTTATATTTTTCGGGGCCGTATCCTTGAACGGCATTTAAACCTATTTCATCTCCGTCATTTTTTAAAGGAATTGAAGCCTGTCTTAAAAAGTTGTAATGGTATTCTTCCGCTTGTTTACGTGTTACCCTTAATTCTTTTTCTATACTGTTTATGGAGTCTTCTGTTTGTTGAGTTAGTCTTTCATTTTCTTCAGCACGTCTCTTTTCATCAAGGTCAGTTTTATAAACGGCAAGACCGATTACACCTGCATATACCAATCCGTAACCAATCATACCAAGTGTGAAAAGGTCAAAACCAAATGACGGGTTATACTTTTTATTAAGTCCAAGCATTGCTTTACCGTAATTACTTAACGGTATTGAATTTTTATTATTTTGATTTTCTTCTTTTTGTATTGCGGTATTTTTTTGTACTGTATTATTTGCCTGTATCGGATTTGCTTTTATTGTGTTTATACCATTTATTGCAGAAATATTCATTTTTTACTCTATATTCCTTTCTTTTCAATAAGTTGTTTTGCTTCCTTCAGATAAACATCTCGTCTTTCCGGTCTGAATTTATTAATCATATCAATATATTTTTGCCACAATTCCATAGGTTCACTAATTTCAGGATGAACGGGAATTTGATGTTCCATACGTCCTGTACGTTGTACGGCCATATCTACTTTTTGTAAATCAACTGCTTCAGAAATCCACGTATAACCGCGCTTTCTGCAAAATTGCATTTCCAGTAATGCACTCACTGCCCCTGATTGAGATAAATCAGTTCCTCTGCGCTCAACTGCTATTTGGTCTAAATCTCTTACTACTATTGCTGTTCTTTTGTGTAAATCAGTAAATCTTTGTTCTGCTTTTTTTCTTAATTCGGTAATAGCTGAGCCGATTTTACGCGAAGGCATTTCACTTGCCCTCGGAGCGTACTCTATTTCATATCCGGCTTCTTTTAAGTCATTTAAAAATGAATTTATTGCATTTTCTTTTCCGATTGAATCGGGGCCATAGAAACAAACTCCGTTAACAGAGGAATTGCCGTAATTTTCCACATCGCTTATTAAGAATGTTTTTGCTTTTTTAATTAAATTTTCTGCAATTCCCGTTCCGTCATCCTGCAATTGGGCGGATGTATTTTGAATTTGGTCTTTTACAGGCTGCATAATAGGCTGCGTTACTGATTTCGGCAGGCGTTTTTTAAACACTACTGCCCCTACGATAGCAGCCCCGACAATTCCGGCTCCGATAAGAAGCTTTTTATTTGCTTTTATTTTGTCTTTTAGTTGAGAAAAAATCGGCATTTTACTTTTTTCGTTTGTTTGATTTTTAGTTTGAGAAACAAAACTATCAGCTTGAGGTTGAGCTTGAGGTTGAACTACTTGTTTCGGCGCTTGATTTTGAGTAATAGGCTTCATCATGTCAGAAAAAATATTATTATTTTTAACCTCAGATTTAAAACTTAATCTTTCCATGCCTTATTATCCCTCCATAGACATAGATTATTTTAGCAAATTTTATCCATGCCGCGTTTATTTTAAAGGACTTTTGCAACATTAATTTACAATAAATTGTTTCCGTATATGTATTCATATTCGGGCTAATTGTAAAAATTTTAAATATATTTTAAAATTAGCGTATGAATATAGCAGGATATATTGTAAAAAGAATTCTACAAACAATACCGTTACTTTTTTTGGTATCAATAATAAGCTTTTTTCTGATAAGATTGGCACCTGTAGACCCCTTGGCGGAGCTGAAATTAAATCCGTCAATAACACAAGAAACATTGGATTATGAGGTGCAGCGCTTAGGACTTGATAAACCGATAATCGTTCAGTACGGATTATGGCTTAAAAGCTTTGTCAAAGGAGATTTAGGCTATTGCACCACGGGAGAAAAAGTATCCGATAAGCTTCTTGAGCGAATTCCAAATACTCTGTTATTAACGGGATTTGTTATATTTTTTACCTGGGCTGTCGGTATCCCGCTTGGCATTGTAGCGGCACTTCATTGGCGAAAGCCTATTGACAGAATATTAACGGTTTTAACAAGTATAGGAATGGCAATACCATCATTCTTTTTTGCTTTACTGTTATTAATTTTTGCGGTAAAAACAGGATGGTTCCCGACCGGCGGACTTACAAGTTATAATTTTTCCGAAATGACGGCTTTTCATAAAGTTTTAGATATACTTCATCACCTTGTTTTACCCGTAATTGTTTTATTTACGATTTCTTTATCCGGATTGCAAAGACAAATGAGAGGCAATCTTCTGGATGTTTTACAATCTGATTATGTAAAATTCGCCAAAGCCAAAGGATTAAGCGAAAATAAAGTTATTTATAAGCATGCTCTAAGAAACGCCGTAAATCCCATGGTAACGCTTCTGGGATTTGAATTTGCCTCATTACTAAGCGGGGCAGCTCTTACTGAGTACGTATTTCAATACCCCGGACTCGGCAGACTTATTTTGGAAGCCGTTATGAAATCTGATATTAATCTGGTTATGGCTTCTTTAATGATTGGTACAATTATGCTTGTTATCGGCAATTTACTTGCGGATATTCTCTTAAAAATTGTCGACCCGAGAGTGGAGGCTGCATAAATGGCTAATCTCCCCAATTTCAATGATGTTCAAAAAGAAAATTTACTTAAGGCAATTTTAAAAGATTCTTTTGCAAAATATGCTTTATTAATTTTATTATTCCTTTATTTGGCAGTATTTCTGGCTTCTTTTATAACACCTTATTCAAAGGATTATTCAAACAGAAATAAAGCATACTGCCCTCCGTCAAAGATTTATATCATTAATGAACAAGGCAAACTCTCATTGCCCTACACTTACAACTATATCAGATATTTTGACAAAGAAAATTTTGACTCAAAATACATAGAAGACAGAACACATAAATACAGGGTTAAATATTTTTCAAAGGGTGAAAAATATAAATTATTCGGTATTATTCCGTTTGACAGACATTTTTATGATGTCGAAAAAGGCGGTGAGCTTTATCTTTTAGGAACAGATATAAACGGACGCGATAATTTTTCCAGGCTCTTATACGGCGGAAGAATTTCACTAACAATCGGATTTTTGGCGTTATTTATTTCATTCCCTCTCGGAATGCTATATGGCGGTATTTCCGGTTATTTGGGAGGTAAAACCGACTTTATTATGATGAGAATATCTGAAGCAATAATGTCTATTCCCAGTTTTTATCTTTTAATAATTCTTGCTTCAATTCTGCCTGCCAATATGACAAGCGCACAGAGGTTTTCTTTAATAGTAGTAATACTTGCTTTAATCGGCTGGGCCGGATTTTCCAGAGTCGTTCGCGGAATGGTTCTTTCCATAAAGAAAAAAGAATTTGTTATTGCTGCCGAAGCTATCGGAGCTTCTAATTTCAGAACCATTGTATTCCATATCCTTCCGCAGACACTTAGTTATGTAATAGTCGCCATGACTTTAAGCGTTCCTTCTTATATTCTGTCAGAATCCGGTTTAAGTTTTTTAGGACTGGGAATACAACAGCCTGACGCCAGCTGGGGCAACATGCTGAAAGAAGCACAAGAATTTATTAATATTGTTTCACGTCCTTGGTTATTAACTCCCGGTTTCTTAATTTTTGTTGCGGTTTTATCTTTTAACGTTATTGGTGATACAATTAGAGATACAGTTGACCCTAACAGCAAAGAAAGATAATTTTATGCATGATATTTTAAATTGTTTCAGCGCGGATAACTTAGACTTTTTCTTAAGAATAATCTGTTCAATAGTATTAGGTTCTTTAATAGGTATAGAAAGAGAATTAACCAATAAATCCGCAGGGCTTAGAACTCAAATTATGGTATGTATGGGAGCTTGTATATTTACAATACTTTCAATATACGGTTTTTCCAAGGCTGTTACATTATACCCGCTGGGCGACCCTTCAAGAGTAGCCGCTCAAATCATTACAGGTATCGGGTTTATCGGTGCCGGAACTGTTTTAAGACAGGGCTTAACCGTTACGGGGCTTACTACCGCTTCAACTTTATGGATTGTAGCTGCAATCGGTATGGCTTGCGGCTGCGGTAAAATTAGTATCGCAGTTATTTCAACCTTATTTGCAGTAGCTATTCTTGTATTAATAAGAATAGTTGAAATTAAAATTATACCCGGTAATCTTAAACACTTACGCAAGGTTAAAATTTCATTTGTATGTAAGTATAGTGAGTATGAAGATGTTTATAAAAAATTAATTGATATTTTTCCGGAAATCTTAGATTATAATCACAAAACAATTGATGATGACGGTGACTCAATAAAAATTAATGCAAAAGTGTTTTCTGCAGACAAAAATCCTGTTTTAAAAATATATAAACAGCTTGATGATATGAAAAATTTACAATACGTAAGCGTAAAAGAGATATTTGATTGATTTTTTTAAAATAATGATATAATTAAAGTGGTTTATTGAAGTATGCAAAAGACAGAAAAATTATATTCAAATATCCCGCCGACAAGGCTTAGAAACAGAAAAGAAAAGTTTAGAAAAGCTCACAATTACGCTTTTTGGACTTGGATTGCCGACAGAGTATTTTTCAGAATGCTAAGCCACAGATTTTATGCACTTCGTATAAAAAACCTTGAAGCTTTTAACGAACGACGCGATAAAAACTTCCCGTCAATAATTTATGCTCCGCACATGAACTGGTGGGACGGTATTGTAGGGTATAACCTTATGCGCAGAGCTTTTAAAGTTAAACCGCGCATGATGATTGAAGAAATGAACAGATTTCCTTTGTTCTCTTTTATTGGAGCATTCCCCGTAAATAAAGCTTCAGCCCAAGAAGCCATGATTTCCTTAAAATATATTGTTGACGATTTAAAAGAACCGGATATGGCTTTCTGGATTTTCCCTCAAGGTATAGTTAAACCGCCAAACTACAGACCTATTGAGTTCCAAACCGGCCTGGTTTATGTCGCACAAAATGTAGCTAAGAAACATGGCGGAGTTAATCTTATTCCGCTCGCCGTTAATTATACATTTTTGCGTGAAGACAGACCCGAATGCCTTGCTCAAGTCGGCGAACCGATTATTATTACCGGCGAAAATGCTAAATTTGACAGGCATGAATTTACTCAAAAAATTCAAAAAGAATTTGAACAGCTTTGCAATGAACAGCTGCATTCCTTCTCAATCGGCGAAGTTACGGGATACGAGTACGTTTTTAGGCAAGATTTACCCTGGAACAGAAAAATTGAGAAAAAGCTTAAAAATGTTGCCTTGGAAAATGTTGATACGGAAAATTGTTAAGTTTGTAACAAATTTTCACTTTTTAAGAAATTTCCGTTCCGAAATATACTTTATATATTAGTAACAGTGTAAGGTATAAGTATGGACAAAGCGACAGAACTGGAATTAGATATTCAGTATATTAAAGGCATAATTAACAATTGCAGTGATTTTTATAATAATTTTGTGCTTAAATTAAAGCCGGATAAAAATCTTTTTAACACAAGATATAAATTTATTTTCGGGCAGTTTAAAACGGTTTTCTGCCGTGAAATATATTATGATTGAATAGGGAAATATCCGATATAGGGCAAATTCCTGTAATATCCCTTATAATCAAGTCCGTAGCCCACTACAAATTTATCATCCACTTCAAATCCGTAAAAATCAGGTTCTATTTCCGCTTGTCTTGCGCATTTTTTATTTAAAAGAGCCGTAAATACAACTTTTTTCGGGTGATGTTTTATTTTAAATAAATCAGTTAAAAATCTTGCGGTTAAACCTGTATCTATTATATCCTCCACTATTAATACATTTTTATCTTCAAGATTAGGCAGTGTTAAATCTATTGCTTGAAGATTGTTTGAAGATTTTGTTTCATTTCCGTAGCTGGAAATTCTTATAAATTCCATTTGAACAGGGTTAGAGAAGTGTTTTACCAAATCCGCACAAAACATTACAGAACCTTTTAATACGCAAATCACATATATATCTTCATTTTGAGGAAAGGATTTTTCTATTTTTTCCGCTAATTCTTTCAATTTATTTTTTATTTCATTTTCTGAAAATAAAACCTTTAAATTTTTTATATTAGTGTCGTAATCAGTCATTTTTTAGTATCTCCAATGTGATTTTATATTGCGGAATTCCGACGGAACGCAATTTTTCGCTTAAACCTGCCCCGATTGCCCATAATACTTCTTTTCCGCTGCACAATAAAAATATTTTATCCCTGTCATGTTCGGGAATATTTTTGTTTATAAAGTATTTTTTCAACTTCATTTTTCCCTGCATTCCAAACGGTTGAATTATATCTCCGTTTCTGCGGGTTCTTAGTATTAGCGGGAATAAACTTTTATCTATATTAACAAATGCTACCTTCATATATGCTTTGGGAAATTTTTCCGGCGTTTCATTATTTTCTTTTATTATGAACTTATATTCATTATTCAGTACATATTCTCCGGTTTTTGTTATTGTAATTTCTTCTTCTATTTTTTTATAATTGTCTGCGTGAACGAAATAAGTATATTTATGAGATACAAACAACCACAAATCATTAGTAACGGAGAGGGTTTTACCTGTTTTTGATTTTTGATTTTCACTTATAAAATTTATTAATTCCTGTATTTTGGAGAAGCTTGGTTCCAAATCGTTTTTAAGTAAAAGTTTGTATATAAAATGCTGTTTTATAGCCGAATTTAATATTAAAAAGTTTTGTGTAAGCCATTTATTTCCGATAGTGATTTGTTTTTCAATATTTTCCATCAATTCATTAATAACTTTGTTATTCCCGGCAGCTATATCAGCGAGTGTTATTAAAGAATTTTCAATATTAGGATTTATTAATTTTATGGCCGGCATTATGTTATGACGGATATTATTTCTTGCATATTTTGTATTTGCATTGCTTGAATCATTATTGGGATATAATTCATTTTTAATGCAATATTCTTCAATTTCTTTACGTGAAAAATTTAAAATCGGTCGAATAACTTTAAATCCGGCCAAATCACGAATTTCTTTTATACCTTCAAGTCCGTTTAAGCCGGTACCTTTTATAATTCTGTACAAAATAGTTTCCGCATTATCACTTTTTGTGTGAGCGGTTAAAATAGCGTCGGCTTCAAATTCTTCGGCACATCGTTTAAAAAAGTCGTAGCGCATTTCCCTTGCGACAGCTTCTGTTGCCTTTGTTCCTTCCGCCAATGTGTCTGAGATAAATGTAATATCATTTTCCTCGCAAAAAGCAAGACAGCGTTCTTTTTCCGCTTCCGATTCTTTTCCGCGCCAATTATGATTTAAATGTGCTGCTACAAGTAAAAATCCGTATTCATGAGAGAGTTTGTTCATTATATCCAATAAACACATCGAATCCCATCCGCCCGAAAAACCAACTATAAGCGTAGTTTCGCAGCTGATATTTATATATTTTTCCAATATATTTTTTACGGTTTCTTTCATACCTTAATTATATCAGATTTTATGTATTTAGGGTCGATTGTTTGGTTTAAGTTTCTTGTTCTTCATATTTTAAATCTTCAGTATATATTTTATGTTCTTTATTATACTTATCAAGCGCTTTAGCACATTTTGTCAAATCCCAAAATTTATTTTTTATATTATAATAACCGCCAAACGGAATGGAAATGTACGGCGAATCTTTTACCACATATAACACTTCTCTGTAACTGTAGTTACCGTCACTTTGGGATTCATCATAGTTTACAAGCAGTGTCTTTTGTTCATAAGTATCTGAAAATAATATACTTGTAGCCGCATATACGCCATGCCAAATATACCTTCTTAAATCTTCATTTATAAAACTTGAAATTTCTTCGTGTTCTGAAGGAATATAAAGTAATTCCTGCGTTTTGGCAAGTTCATCTTTCATATACCGGATATTTTTATCCCAATAATATGTGTCAACAAGCTGCCAGAAAGTTTGACATATTGCGCAAAGTAAAACTATACATGTGCAATTTATGAGTCTTACGTTATTCATCTCTTTTTTCAAAATATCCTTTATTGCTATTATGAAAAAAATTAAAGGTATCATATAACAAGGAATTGTTCTTAAATGTGTTTCCCACATAGGCATGATTGAAGCTTCGGGAATATTCAATAATCTGTATAAGTTATAGAACATTATTAAAGAACAAAAAGCAGTAAAGAAAACGGATATTTTTGTCTTTCTGAATACAACGACAGCAAGTATAGCCAAAGTTATTAAACTGATTGAAATATTTAAATCTAAGGCAAAAGGCATAAAATCCGTAAATTCTTTCAAAAATCTTGAAATTTCATCCGCTTCACCTTCGGGAATAAATATTACAAACAGCAAATTAAATACGGAAGCCAAAAAAGCCCCTAATCCTGCAAAAATTTTTATTTTTTTATTGTAAGGATTTTCTTCCCGTTTTGCGTGAAATATTGCCGCAGCTAAGAATATCGGCCCTATAAATATGACGTATTCATAGGTTCCGCACATCATTATTAAAAGAAAAATTATTGCTGCAATATCAATTTTTTTATAATCTAATTTACCTGCGATATAAGTATAAAGTATAAAATTAAGTATTCCGCCGATTATACTTTCCACAATAGCAAATATTAAGAATGTTATAAGGAAAGTCGAATACGAGAATAAGCTCCAAAAGAACAAATCAGGTCTTTTTCCTCTTTTCGCCAAAAAATAATTCCATACCAACGCAAGAATGGGTATACCGAACAGAGATAAATTAAAAATATACAAAAGAGCAAATTTACTTTTAACAAATAATACAAAATGGCTGAATAACATAGGAAATTGCATTAACACCGCTATACAGAACCTTGGATGTCCTTGATAATCTGCAACAACCTTGTATATACCGTTTGAGAGATTATTAAGCTGTTCAAGCATAAACGGCGCGCCGTCTTCATACAATCCCCTAAGAGTCATTGCGGCATATATTATGTGAACGATTGATATAAGCAAAAATATAAACAGTAAAAATATAACTTGTTTATCTTTAAAAAATTTATCCATTTTATTTTAATATTAATCCTTTTAAGGTATTTTTGTTAGGTTTAATTATACAATTTAGTTTTTTTTATAGCAATTATATTAAGTAAAAAAAGATTATTCACAGTTCTATATACTGTTTTCTGATGAACTGACCGTCATTAAAAATTAAAATACTATAGGTTAGAAAGGAGAAAATATGTTATATAAAGTACTGGAAACTGAAGATTTAATTGATTTAAAAGAAGCTGACAGACAAATTGTAGATTTAATGGAAAATAACGGTTCTCATTTAAAAATTGCGGCTTTAAAAAAACATCAAATAATAGAACCTCATATAGCACATACAAATGTTACTGTTTTTGTTATTGACGGAGAACTGGAAATTAATTTTCCCGAAAATTCAAATTGCACATGCCAGGCTTGCGGTTGTGACATGCCTGATGAGAATAATGATGACGGCAAAAAATATAAAGTTAAAAAAGGACAACTTTTTATGCTGGAAAAAGATGTTTTACATTCACTTAAAGCATTAAAAGATTCAACTTTTTTACTGATTAAAATTTAACTTAAAAACATTTTTGATAACGGACTGTAAAAAACAGTCCGTTTTATTTTGAATAATATTTAAACACTATGTATAATAATAATTGTTAATATATAGTTGGAAATAAGTATGAAAAAAATCTTATGTTTTTTATGTGTTATAACGGCGGTTATTTTAAGCGGAGCAACTCCGGTATATGCGCAAGACAATACCCCTTCGCAATCAGCGATAATCCAAGATATGTCAATTCAAAAGCGAATA
>CANPXC010000047.1 GCA_947585605.1 Candidatus Gastranaerophilales bacterium
AAGGTTTATTGCTAGGCCATACAAAATGGAAAACGGCAAACCGGTCAGAATTGGTGCATTAAGACGTGATTATTCCGTTGAACCTTTTAAAGACTCAACTTGTGATATTATTTTAAAAAACAAGGGAATGGTACTCGGAATAGGTAAAATAGAAGATATATTTGTAGGCAGCGGTATATCTCACGCTATTCACACCGGCGGTAACACACAAGGACTCGATATCACATTAAAAGCTATTAAAAATGAATTGAATTTAAACGAATCAAAGAAGTATGATATAAATCAATATGATAAAGCTTTTATATTCACAAATCTGGTTGATACTGATATGCTCTACGGCCATAGGAATGATTATAAAGGTTATGCAAAAGCTATAGAAGAAATCGACAGCTGTTTACCTGAAATAATTAATTCAATGTCGGAAGAAGATTTACTTATAATCACCGCCGACCACGGATGTGACCCGACCGTTCCGGGTACTGACCACACAAGAGAACAAGTTCCGCTTATTATCTATAACAAGAATATCAAACCGGGCGCATTACCCGAAATTAATTCCTTTGATTATATATCAGACAGAATTAAGGATTGGTTGAATATATAAGTATACTCATCGGCTTGACATTAATGCTTCCTTATAATTAAATAAACAAAAAGGAATTTTATGGATATTGTTCAAGAAATAAAGAAATTAAAAAAAGAAAAAAACGCGATAATACTTACTCACTGTTATCAAGAAATTGAAATTGATGAAGTGTCGGATTTTGTCGGAGATTCTTTATATTTAAGCAGGGCTGCGGCTAATACGAATGCGGATATTATTGTATTTGCAGGAGTATATTTTATGGCACAAAGTGCTAAAATCCTTTCACCAAACAAAAAGGTTCTTTTGCCGAATATGGAAAGCGGCTGCTTAATGGCAGATATGATTGATGTTGAAAAGTTAAGAACATTTAAAGCCAATCATCCTAATATCCCGGTTGTCTGCTATATTAATTCAACAGCAGAAGTTAAAGCGGAATGCGATATTTGCGTTACAAGTTCAAATGCAGTCGAGGTCGTTAAATCGCTGAATACAAATAAGGTTCTGTTTGTTCCTGATACATATTTGGGGAAATGGGTTGAACATAATTTGAAGGATGTTGAAGTTATTACATTTAACGGATTTTGTCCCACTCATTTAAGAATAAGACCCGAAGATATGATAAATGCACGAAAAAATTACCCTAACGCATTAATATTAGCACACCCCGAATGCCACCGGGAAGTTGCAAAACTGGCCGATTTTGTCGGTTCTACAAAAGAGATAATGGAGTTTGCAAAAAAATCCGATAATAAAACATTTATAATTGCGACCGAAAAGGGAGTTGCAGACAGGTTAAACCGCGACAGTCTGATTAACAATTGGGGTAAAAATTTTATTTTAATTAACGATAAAATAATTTGTCCAAATATGAAAAAAAATACATTAGCGGATATTTATAATGTACTCTTAACAGAAAAAAATGAAATAGAAATTAATGAAGATATAAGATTAAAAGCTTACAGCACAATTGAAAAAATGCTTTATGTAAAAAATTAACCTATAAATATATTAAATTAATATTTTCATGTTATAATACTTTTGTTATTTATATAAAAAAAGACAGTCAATAAAAGGAGAAACTAATGAAAGTTACAGTTAATGATTCTTGTATAGCTTGCGGTGCTTGCGAATCTGTTTGCGACGCAGTATTTTCAGTAGATGATAAAGCAGTTGTTAATGCAAATGCTGTTGCAGGCAATGAAGATTGCGTTAAAGAAGCTGCAGATTGCTGCCCTGTTAATGCTATCGAAGTTGAATAATAATATAATTATTTTATTTAAAAGAGGCTGTTTTTAACTGCCTCTTTTTATTTTGCTTTTAAAGCGTGTGATTGAATCAAAACCATTAAAACAGAAATATCCGCAGGTTTAACACCGCCTATTCTTGAAGCCTGTCCTAATGTAACAGGGCGGATTTTTGTTAGTTTATCCCTTGTTTCAATTGATATATGATTGATTTTTGAATAATCAATATCTGCGGGAATTCTTATTTTTTCCAGTTTATCCGACATTGAAACTTGCTCTGTTTGGCGTTTTATATATCCGTCATACTTAATTTTAACTTCAACCTGTTCATAAACATCTCTTGGTATGTTTAATTTAGCAGTCTTTTCATCAGCTTCTTTCAATATTTCATAAGTAATATTAGGACGTTTTAACAACTCCGAAAGCTTCATCCCGCGATCAATATGTTCATTATATTTTTCTAAAACACTATTTACAGTGTCGGAAGCTGAAATTTTATCATTTTTCAAACGTTCCATTTCCCGTTCAATGGAATTTTCTTTATCTAAAAACATTTGATAACGCTCAGGCGATATTAATCCGGACTCATAACCTATTTTAGTTAATCTTTCATCAGCATTATCCTGCCTTAATAATAATCTGAATTCGGAACGCGAGGTCAGCATTCTGTATGGTTCATCTATATCCTTAGTAACCAAATCGTCAACTAACGTTCCTAAATATGATGAATCACGTGAAAGTACAATCATCTCTTTATTTTGTAAATATCTTACAGCATTAATACCTGCCAGCAAACCTTGAGCCGCCGCCTCCTCATACCCCGATGTACCGTTGATTTGACCTGCACAGAATAAACCTTTTATACGTTTTGTCATTAATGTATGATTTAACTGAACCGCAGGCATGTAATCATATTCAACGGCATAAGCCGGCTTCATAACGTGAACATTTTCAAGTCCCGGAAGTGAATGCAGCATTTGTATTTGAACTTCAGCAGGCAGACTTGTAGAAAAACCGCCTACATACATTTCATAAGTATTTTTGCCTTCAGGTTCAATGAATATATGATGTGAAGGATTATGTGCAAATCTAACAATCTTATCCTCAATAGAAGGGCAGTATCTTGGGCCTCTGCCGTGTATTAATCCCGAATACATCGGAGATTTATCAAGATTATTTTTTATAATTTCGTGAGTAAGCGCCGTTGTACGTGTTAACCAGCACGGATACTGTTCTTTTACGGGTCTATCCGGCAGGAAAGAGAAAAATGACGGATTTTCGTCACCCGGTTGAATTTGCATTTTATCAAAATCAATAGTTCTTCCGTCAACTCTGGCGGGAGTTCCCGTTTTCAATCTGCCTATCTCAAATCCCAGTTTTTTTAACGAAGGAGAAAGCCCCTTTGCGCTTGCTTCACCCAGTCTTCCGAATTCAAGAGATTGAAGTCCAATCCATATTCTTGCTTCTAATGATGTACCTGTAGTAAGAATAACGCACGGAGCATAATATTCCAGAGCGAATTCATCCTTTAATCCGATAACTTCATCATTATTAACCAATAACTCTGACATAGTACATTGTTTAAGCGAAAGATTAGGTTCACTTTCCAGCAGATTTCTTACAAACCGCATATATTCTTTTTTATCAGACTGCGCTCTTAAAGCTCTGACTGCAGGGCCTTTAGATGAATTAAGCATTTTAAGCTGCATATATGTTGCGTCTGCAGCAATACCCATTATACCGCCTAATGCGTCTATTTCACGAACCAAACAAGACTTTGCCGGCCCTCCGATTGCGGGGTTACAAGGCATTAATGCTATATTATCTATATTTAACGTAGCAAGAAGCGTTTTAGCACCGAGTTTTGCACAGGCAACAGCTGCTTCACATCCTGCGTGTCCCGCTCCGACTACTATTACATCATACTTAAACATAATTAAATTATAGTCTAAAAAAATTTTTATTTAATACAAATCTGCATATCTATAAATTTTTTGAAAAATTCTTAATAAATATTCAAAAAGGCATGACAAAAATATTTCAAAATATTATTATATTATTGTTAGTTATTGACACTATATGGAGATGGGGCTATTAATACTTCAGTTGTAAATAATCCGAACAATAAACTGTTTCTTGAAAGTACAAGTATGAGTTCATTATCCTGCGATGATGATAAATTCAGTTCTTTAAGTACATCCGCTATGCTGGCAAGAGGCGAAGTTCCCGAAAGCCACAGACGTACCGCCGATAATTATATGGTTATAAAAAAAATATACGGTACACCTGTTGTTATGCCGAGATTAACAAATAAAGAACAGTTACTTCTCGCAAAATATGATTTTAATCCCCTCGAATTTTCCACAATTAAACAAATTAATGAAGAACTTTCATTTCTAAAAAGATGGTCTGTGTCGTTAGAAAAAAACTTAAAAAATGACGCTGATGAAATTATTCAAATCAGAGCAAAAGAATTAAAATACCTTGCAGCCTCAAGATATGTAACTTTAACAAGTGAAATATACCAAGGTTATAAAGCTATCGAAAGATATTTTGAAGAAATTTCAAAATACTAAAGATATTTTAAAATGTTATCTGCAAGCTCTTTTGCGGCATTTATTGCCTGCATTTTCAGTGTTTGATTTTCAAAAAAGTCGTCGCTGTTTATGAACGGTTTAACAATTTTTCTGGCATAACTTCCGATAGCAACACCGTTTATGTTAACATTGCACATTTTAGCAAGCTGCGAAGTTTTAGAATTTGTTCCGCCTGAAAGTATTAAAAATACATCAATTTTATTGCTTCTTAATAATTCACCAAATGCGACAGTTTGTAATGTGGATTTGTAATCATCACTGTTTCCGCTCATAGGTTTGCCGTCAGCTTGAATCATTATATCATTTTTTGTATTTATCATTTTCTTAACTATTGATATTACTTTATCATCACTTAATTTTGCTCTGTCTATGCAAATACTTAAACAGCCGTTATAAACGGATAAAATTTTATTCCACGAGTCAATAATATGCTCCTCATTACTTGATGAGCAATGGAACTCAACACAATCAATCTGCTCTGATAAAAGAGGTAAAAGCATAGCATAGGGCGCTTTATATTTATGTTCCGATACAATAGCCTCATTTTTACATTGATTAATACATATTGAACAGCCTATACACTTTTTTTCGTCAACTAAAATTTTGTTATCTTCAATAAACAAAGCACCTTGAGGGCAAACAGAAATACAGTTTCCGCACATTTCACATTTAATATTATTAACCACGGCTTTTGTTAAATGAATATCCTCTTGAAGGCCTACACTAACGCATAGTGCGGTATTATTTCCCTGCCCCGCACGTTTAATTCCACTAATGGCGGCATTTAATATATCATTTTTTGCGGAAACATCAATCATATTAAAACCGGCAGAAGAATATACATAAGATAATTTTTCTATCTCTTTTACATCTTCATTACCTGCACCGCATACAAGTTTAAGGCATTTACCGCCGGCTAAAATATTTTTTATCTTTTCCATAACATTGTTATTATATAATAAATTAAAAAAGGAGATAATAATGAATACAATTGATATTGATAACTGTTTATTTTTAATAATTGATATGCAAGATAAACTTGTTAATATGCTAAATGACAAATCCGTTAAGGAACAAGCCGTTATTTGCGCAAAAGCGGCAGGAATACTAAAGGTTCCCGCAATAATTACGGAACAGTATCCAAAAGGTTTAGGCGGTACAATCGAAGAAATTAAAACAGCCTTGCCGAATGCTCAATACTTAGAAAAAACTTATTTTAGCGCTTATAAAGATAAAACAATTAAAGAAACCGTAGATAAATACTCAAAGAAACAAATTATTATGTTTGGGATTGAAACTCATATCTGTGTGCTTCAAACGGCATTTGACCTGATAAATGCCGGGTATGAACTTTTTATTATAGAAAATTCCTGCGGTTCAAGAAGTGAAGATAATAAAAATACGGCTTTAAAAAGATTATTACACAATAATGCACAAATCATAAGCACCGAAATGGCAATATTTGAGCTGTTAAAAACATCAAGACATGCTAATTTCAAAGAATTACAAAATTTAATAAAATAAAAACTATTTTTTTAACGTAACAGAATTTTTTTCATTTAACATTAAATTTTGAAGTCTTTCATACAATTCAAAGTTTGTATTTAATTCTTTTGAGCGTTTTTGCGCATATTTTATTAAATCAAATATATGCGGAGGAATATTATCCTTATTGGCGAGATACCAATTTTCCTCAATATCTAACACAGTAGTATAAAGCCCTGCGTCATAATTTGCGCTCATCCAGTTTTCAATTTCCTCGATTGTATCATTAACTCCGGGAATAATTATAAATTTTGCACTGACAAGATATCTTCCCAAAAATGTAGTTTGAAGAGCATATTTTCTTATTGTATCTCTGACTTTATCATAGCAGTCAATCTGTTTAATTTTTTTAAAAGTTTCTCTGCTGCCCGAGTCAACCGAAACAACGACATATCCTCTTATTTCATTTATGGCACGCGCTAAAGCGGGGCTGTATTTTACACCCGATGTATGAACTCTTAATCCCCAAAAATAATTATCCAGAAAATAAGTAACCAAATCTTCAAATTCATCAAGCAATGTCGGTTCGCCGCCGCCGAATGAAATAATTCCGCCCGGGCGCAGAATTCCTTTTTCATACATATCTTTTACGTATGGTAAGACATTATATAATTTATCAACTTTAAATTCCTGCGGATTTTTTGTTGCATAGCAATATATGCATTTTGAATTACAATTAGTCCAATGGCTAAGGTAAAGATTATCAATGTAGTGTTCACCGTCCCATTTAGCTTCTTTTAAGAAAGGGCAGCCGACACAACTTTTATTGATTTTCCCTTTTTTATGAAATCTTCTAAACATATCTTTTACTTTGAAAATTTTGTCCCAATCAATTTTTTGTCCGACAAAATTATCTCTAATAAGAGTATGACCGCCGCCTTCATGCCCGCAATAACAGCACATTGTAAGTTTATACTGAAAAAAAACCAATCCATGTTCAATCCATGGGCAACTGTAATAATGACCTTCTTTTTTACTTACATATTTTTCGTTAAATACAAACATGCCTGCCTCTCAGAAAATTATCATATAAATAATTTATTCTCGGTGAAAATTCGATTTCGTAATTATTCAACACGGATAAATTTTTAGTAAAGTTTATTAAATCTTTTAAATAATCAGGAGTATTTGATTTTATAATATCATACCAATTATGGTCAATGTCAAAATATAATTTTTTAACGCCCAATCCTTTTGACATCATGTACCAATCTAAAATTTCTTTCTGGTTGTCATTAACACCGTTTACAAGAGTATAACTTAAAATAAGCGATTTTTTGCTTGAAGCTTGATCAAAATCCAAATATCTTTTTATTACGGACATTGTTATATCATACTTATTTGTACCCTTAATTCGTTCATATATGTACGGGCAAGCACAATCCATCGATATAATAACCGTTGCTATCTTTTTGTCAATTGCCTCTGATATTGAATGGCAATACCTTTGAGCAGAAGTGTAAATTACAATGTCTTGCATTCCGTAATTTATAAAATAATACATTAATTTATCAAACTCGGGATGAAGCGTTGCGTCACCGCATTTAAATATTATTTTTGTCTTTTTTGAAATTAGTTTCTTCTCAATCATTTTTTCTATGACAGGGAAAATATCATAATGGGAAATTTCCGATAAATTATCGGTCTTATATCTTTTACAATAAGAACAATTAAGGAAACAGCATTTCCAATGAGATAACTCAACAAAATCCAAGCAGGGCGATAAAGAATTTGATTTTTTTACTAAGTTTGCACAGCCGGCGCATTCTGAATTTATGTTTAAATTTTTATAATTTAGCTTAATTTCGGGAATTTTGTTAATTAATAAATTAACATCAAAATTAATTCCGTTAAAATTATCAACAACCACTAAATTTGAGTTAACACAATTATTAGGTTTTTCACACAATTTAATTTGATTATCCTGTGAAAAAATAATACCGCCATTAATATATTTACAAGATAAATTATCGGCTAAAAAAATATTTTGTAAATTATCAACAAATTTATTAATCATAAAATAAAACTCTAATTAAGCTAAGGTGCGGCATTCAACCTGTTTTCTCTGTCTATTTTTAAGTTTGAAGCACGTTCATACAACTCACAACTTTCAATATTATATTGTCTGTAGCATTCAAAAACGAAATCACAAATAACGTAAACATATTGCGGAATTTTTGACCTGTTATTTTTAAACCAATTATCTTCTATATCAAAAGCAACATTGGTAATACCTGCTTCATAAGTTTTCTTTAACCAGTTTTTAACTTCGGACAAACTGTCATTAACTCCCGGAATAAGTACGTATTTAGTTCTGATAAGACCGTTTTTGGTTTTTGCATATTTAGCAAGATTTTTCCAAACCTGATCATAGCATTGAACCTGCTTAATCTTTTGGTAAATTTCTTTAGAACCTGAGTCTATAGAAGTAATCAACGTAATTTTACCGAGTTTCAACCCTTTTTCAATAGCCGAAGAATATTTAATACCGTCAGAATGAATTCTTATATTATAAACATCGTAATCCAGTAATAAATAAACAAGTTCTTCAAATTCTTTTAAAATAGTAGGTTCCCCGCCGCCGAATGTAATTGTTGCGTTTTTGGAAAGAATTTTTTTATCAATCATATCCTTAATAACGGGATAAATATTATAGGTTTTATTAGCATTAAAGAATTTTTTATCTTTTTCCGTATAACAATAAATACAATTGCAATTACAGTGTGTAAAATGACCTATAAGGACTTCATCGATATAATTTTCGCTGTTCCAGTCATTTTCTTTTAAATAATAACATCCGGTACACTTTTCGGGGATAATACCGTTTTTAATATTTTCCCTCATTACCGCGCGATTAGCAAAAAGTTCTTCCCAATTAATAGGTTCGCCGTGGTAATTATTAATTTGCATAATATTACCGCCCCCGGGGTGTGAACTTATACAACAAATTTGTACCGAATTAGAAAAAAATGTAATTCCATGTTCCAGATGTATACAACTTATATATTTCAAAACTCGTCCCTATTCAATCTTATTTTCTACCATATTATATCATCAATAAAAAAACAAAAACAAGCAATTATAATTTCTTATTATTCTTGACTACTGCTCATTAAGATGATAATTTATATAGAGAGCGGATATAGGGCTGATTTCAATAAAGTTCTGTATACATCAATGTAAGACTATAAAAGAGTAGATATGGGATAATGAAATATTTAAGCTGTCGATATATAGAACATGGAATGGATTTTGAACACACGAGATTAGAAACTTGCTGTTTTACTTGTCATAGCGGCGGCGGTAAAATCACGCTCAAAAATGAATATGAAGGCGAACCTATTAATTGGGAAGAACTTTTTGAGAAGAAAAGAAAATACCGCGAAGAACACAGGAAGGGAAACCTAACTCCCAATTGTATCGGCTGCGTATTTTTAGAAGAAAAAGACTGGGATGAAGAAGATTATATAAACTTTTTGCAATTTAATTACTGGGTAATGTGCAACAGTAAATGTACATACTGCTATGAAGTTCAAAATAAAAAGATTTTTGATAAAATAAAACCTTATGACGCTGTACCCGTAGTAAAAGACATGGTTGAAAGGAAAATATTAAGACCGGGCGGTGAAGTATCCTTTGGCGGCGGGGAACCTACAATTGCACCGGAATTTGAAGATTTAATTAAACTGCTTACCGCTAACGGATTTAGGAATATGAGAATTCATTCTTCCGGTATTAAATATTCTCCCGCTATTGCAGAGGCAATAAAAAAAGGTGTTCTTAATGTTGTAATTTCTATCGACTCAGGATGTGAAAAAACATATAAAAAGATTAAACGAGTAAATGCATATAAAAAAGTCCTTGAGAACATGAAAAAATATGCTGATGCAAATACCGAAAAATTCGGACTGATGACATCTAAATATATTATTATACCAAATGTAAATGACAACAGAAAAGAAATAGATATGTGGATTGATTCCGTTTTAAAATGCGGCGGTAAATGGCTCGCACTTGATATTGAAGACGTATGGTATAAAACTAATCGTTCTACAATTTCTTCTTATTACCTTGACTTAGTTAACTACGTTATTGATAAAGCCAATTCTTTAAAAATGAAGGTAGAACTTTATGACAGAGCAAGAGGACTAAAAGAAGGTAAAAACCAGCTTTAATATTTGTCAGTTAATATAAATATTATTAAATTTAAATAATTTTATAGCAATTTTTTACCGCATTTATTTTTAATATACATGAAGGTAAGTTTTATTATGCTCGCTATTCAAAATATAGTAAATGCTAAATACAATGCAAACAGTATAAAAAAAGGCAGTACAAATTCAAATGTTAATGTATTGCCCAATACCAATATGCAATTAAATACAGTACCCATTAAAAGTGAAAATTTAGCGGCATATCATCCTTCATTTTGCAAACAAGAAAAAAATGCAATAACAGAAAAAGAAAAAATCAATTTAGTTAAATCGAAACTGGATAAAAAATCAGTTGAAATATTTAACAGATTAAGACAAAACGGGATATTAAATAATAATAATTCCAATGACGGTTCAACCGTACTTGATAATTTATACAAAATAGCGGCAGAACCAAGAATTATAGGTTTATCAGATAAACAAATTTTATCTGATGTGCTAAAAGCACTTGATAACCCATTTTCAATAACACAAAAATTCGGAGATATTCCGAATAACGTAGCGGAACAAATCGAACAGGAAACAGGTCAAAGATTTCCGACTAAAGCGCTGCATGTTTCATCATCTTCTTGCGTAGTTGCGAGCATGGAATTTAATCTCGCGATGAAAAATCCTGCAGAATTTGCAAGATTTGCAGAAGGTTTTAGCGGCGCAAATTACAGTGTTGATAAAAATATTAAGATGTCTGATATCGATAACAATTATGCTTCCTCAGTTTGGAAATTAAATGAATTTCATACAGACTTTAATATACACAAAAATTGGGATGATGTAACAGTAAAAATTCAACCCGACAGAAATGCAATTATTAGGGCAAGAATTCAAACATCATTTAAAGATCCGGGGGAACGCTCTTGCATAGATGTTCTTATGCAATCTGCATTCTTAAATCTCGGTTCTCAAGCAACATATAACGCCTTAGTAGATGAAAGAACCGGAAAATATAACAATGACAACAGCGGTTTAACTGATTATGAAAAAACTTTTGCAGAAGCTGTTGTCTTTGGTAAACCAAAAGTTCCCGTAGTTTATCAAAATCTTGATGAAAACGGATATCTGACAGGTTATAATGCCAAAAGTGATGAGGTAAAAAATCACATACTTAAATCGCTTGAATTGGGTGAAAATGTAATAATAGGTTACACCCACATAAATAATGACAAAAAAATTGACGGCGGGCATGAAATAACTGTTATATCTTACGAAAAAGATAAAGACGGCAATGAATATTTTATATGCAATGATACGGATGATAACATTGACCAACCGATAAGAATTAAAGTTGATGAATTAATACCGTTAATTCACCATGCCGGTATACCGCAAGCTGCACTCGGAAGCAATGATACAATAACAGAACCTTGGAGAGAACTTATAGCAGCGTTTAAAAGCTTTATTAATAATAAACAGACCGCATAAAAGTTAAGCTTAAATAAATTGATGTAAATCTTTAATATAACTTCGGTAAAGTATAGTGCCGGAGTTATTATTTGTATTATATATTTAGGGGTGTTATACAGAACTTAACAGGATTAAATATTTTCATAACAAAAAGAGAACGATTTAAATCGTTCTCTTTTATTTTATACTCTGCTCATCTAATTATGCATTGAGGTTAAGACCATCTTCTTTTGTTTTAACTTTAGCGAACTTACCGATTAAGAATGAAGTCAATTTACCTGCTGCAGATTTTGGAGCTTCTTCTTTTGTTTCAGCTGTATTTGAAGTAGTACTTGCAGAAGTATTAGTTGTGTTAGAAGCTACTTTAACAGCTCTTTGTGCATTACTTGCCGTAGCCACCGGTAATCCCGGTCTTTCTTCTTCGCCGGTTTGTTGTGTCGGTTCAGTATCTGTACAATCTGATTGTTCAGTATTACCCTGGTCATCAGGATCCGGAACATCGGGTCTGTCTTCTGTTTTTGAGTCTTCATCCGGTTCAACAGGAGGACAATCTTCTTCTGAAGGTATTGTTGGTTGAGATGATGAGCCTTCTGAAGTTGTAGGTTCTGTAGTTGACGAGCCGGTAGGTGTTGTCGGATTAGAGTCATCACCCGGTAATGAAGGTCTATCTTCCGGAGTTGTATTATCTGTCGGTTCAGAGTCATCGCATTCGGTATCAGACGGTGTTGTCGGTTCTGTTTCAGAAGGTGTTGTCGGTTCAGATTCTGAAGGAGTCGTAGGTTCAGATTCAGAAGGCGTTGTCGGAGTTGATTCTGAAGGTTCAGTTTGATTTGTATCTTCTCCCGGCAATGTAGGTCTGTCTTCCGGAGTTGTATTATCTGTAGGTTCAGAATCAGTGCAATCTGTATCAGAAGGAGTTGTTGGTTCTGTTTCAGACGGTGTCGTCGGTTCAGATTCAGAAGGTGTTGTAGGTTCTGATTCAGAAGGTGTTGTAGGTTCTGATTCTGAAGGAGTTGTCGGTTCCGTATCAGCTGTAGGATTTACAGGATCTATATCACTTCCTGACGGATTTGTAGGAATTGTAGGTTCAGATTCTGAAGGTGTTGTCGGTTCAGACACAGTTGGAGTTGTAGGTTCCGTATGAGTTGGTGTTGTCGGCTCTGTTTCAGACGGGGTAGTTGGTTCTGATTCCGAA
>CANPXC010000048.1 GCA_947585605.1 Candidatus Gastranaerophilales bacterium
GCAAAGATAAATATTTTATTTAAAAAATTTTCAAGTTAAAAAAGAAGTCATAGTGACTTCTTTTAAAAATGGTGGGCCATCCTGGACTCGAACCAGGGACCTTACGCTTATCAGGCGTACGCTCTAACCACCTGAGCTAATAGCCCAAATTCTGTTTCTCTCTCATTGCTTATATACTGACATAAAAGATTTTAAAAATCAAGTATTAATCTTCATTTAAAGGTCTTAATAATATTATTGAATTTAAGTTTAATTGCAAGAAATCATGAACTTCCGCTTTTCTGTTCGGGAATTCTCTATGAATAACTTCACAATTTTTTATGGCAACAAAACGTTTCGCACCGTTTAATATATCAGAAAGCACTCTGTTTTTTCTGCCTGTTTTTGGCATAAAAACATTTCCTTTTATTTCATAGTCCTTAGTTATAACCAGCACTCTTTCCGACCAAATTCCCGTTATAAAACTACTATTTTCTTCTAAATTTTCATTACTCATTTTTTAAAACCTTTCTTATACAGAGTAGGACTGGAATAGCGGCAAGTATAATGATAATGCCAAGAAACATACAATAAAACCTATGAATATCAACAATACAGGTTCTATTAACTTACCTAATGTATCTATAATTAAATCTAACTGCTGGTCAATATGCTGAACGCTCTGTGTCATTAATTCACCCAAACGTCCGGATTGCTCACCTGTCGATACCATAAATAAAATCATTTTTGGAAATATATTAGCAGCCTTTAGTGATTCCGATAAATGCGCCCCGGCCTGCATTTTCTTTATTGATATTTTTATCGCGTCCTGCATTACCGAATTTGAAAGCGTTGTTCTTGATAAATACAAACAATCCAAAATCGGAATACCTGCATCATACGCGATTTGTAATACCGTTAAAAAGTTTGAAAAAGCAGCCGCCTTTACTAAATCAGCAATTAACGGGATTTTTAATACTAACTCATCTATTTTTCTTCTTGAAGGCTCCCACCTCAACAAGTACATAAAAGAACCCACAATTATTGCTATAGCGAGAGGGATTAACATCCACTTATCTTTTAAAAATTCTCCCGCATTAATACAAAATTGAGTTATTGCCGGCAATTGTTTCCCTTGCTGGTCAAACATATCTTTAAATGCAGGGAATACAAACATTAACATAACTAAGACTACCGCATGTGCCAGTAATACAACAAATATAGGATATGTTAACGCTGATATAACTTTACCTTTGATATCACCTTGCTTTTTTAAAAGCTCAATTAACCTTTCAAAAGTTTTATCGATTTCACCGGAATCTTCACCGGCTTTTGCAAGCCCTATGTACACCTGACCAAATAAATTAGGATATTTTGAAATTGTATCCGATAAAGTATACCCTGAAATAATCTGCTTTTTAATTTCTTGAGCAAGCATTCTTACTTGTCTTGAAGCAGCGTCTTTTTCAATAAAAATTAAACTTTCAATAATCGGAAGCCCTGCTTTATTTAAAGTTAAAAAAGTTTGAGTAAAATCTATCTTTTCTTTTAAAGAAAGTGATTGTAAATGAACCGTACCGCCGATATTTGCAGAAGAAAATTCTTTAATGGATATAACTTTATAACCTAAGTTTTTAACGCGAACACGCGCTTCTACCTGTGATTTAGCGTCTATACGACCTTTTACTTTTTCACCGTTCCACTTTTCAGCTTCATATTCGTATCTTGTCATAAAGCACTATCCTCATTCTTTAACAGGCCCAAGAACACGAACAAATTCTTCAACCGTAGTTCTTCCGTCTACAATATGTTTTAAGCAAGCCTGCTGCAATGTTTTCATACCAGCACCAACAGCAGCTTCTTCAATTTCGATATCATGCGCACTTTGTGCAATTAATTTTTTTATTTCTTTGGATATCGGCATTATTTCATATACCCCAATACGTCCTGAATAGCCTTCAAAATTGCATTTGTCACAACCTGTCGGCTTATATATCGGAGTTTTCATAAATTCTTGAATTTCTTTTTCTCCGCCGGGAACTATCATTTCTGCTTCTTCGTGTGTTGGGAAATACTGCAATTTACAATGCGGACATAATTCTCTGACCAATCTTTGAGCTATAACACCAACCAATGTTGAAGAAACCAAATAATCCTTTGCTCCCATATCTATCAACCTTGTAATTGTTGAAGCTGCAGAGTTTGTGTGAAGTGTTGACAAAACCAAGTGACCTGTTAACGCTGCTGAAATAGCAGTTTCCAAAGTTTCAATATCACGAATTTCACCTACGAGTATAACGTCAGGGTCTTGTCTTAAGATTGCACGCATACAAGATGCAAACGTAATACCTGCTTTCGGGTTAACCTGTGACTGGTTTATACCGTCTATTCTAATTTCAATCGGGTCTTCAATCGTTGTAATGTTAATTTTTTCGTTATTTATCGCCTTTAACAAGGTATACAAAGTTGTTGTTTTACCTGAACCGGTAGGACCTGTTGTAAGTATAATTCCGTTCGGAACACTTTCCATTTTCTTAATCAAGTCCATTTCCGCATGTGAAGCACCGTTTAATACCATTTCTTCTTTTGATGAAGCCATAGAAACAGCCGGCGCTAAAATTCTTATTACCATTTTTTCTAAATCATTAACAGGCAACGTGTTAATTCTGAAGTCGTAATCTTTTTCTTTATACGTGATTGAAAAAGAACCGTCTTGCGGACGTCTGTGTTCTGCGATATTCATTTTTGAAATAACTTTTAAACGGGTTAAAATTGCAGACTCTGACTTCGCAGGTAATTTTAATGTTTCATGCAATATACCGTCTTTTCTGTATCTGACGACATAACCGTCTAATCTCGGTTCAATATGAATATCACTCGCCCTCGTATCTATAGCGTCAGAAATAATTTTATTTACAAATTTTACAACTGTATTTGAATCATCTTTTAATTCTTTTTGAGCTTGCTCAAATAAAGTTTCTTCTTGTTCAAAAGCTAAGGCTTCTCTTTCAACTTTTTTAATAAGTTTACTCGTTGCCTTCTTCTGTTCACTGAACAAGTTCTGCATACACATTGAAAATTCATAATGTGTAATGATTAAAATTGAAGGTTTTAACCCGGTTAAAAAGATAATGTCATTAATAACCTTTTTATCATTGGGGTTAACCATACCTACAACAAGAACTTTATCATCATAGCTTAACGGGATAACTTTATTTAATTTTATAAAGTCTTCCGGCAGCATTGATAAAACGGAGTCAGAAATTTTTAACTGATCAGCCGTAACTGTTTCATAACCTTGCTGAGCTTTTAAAGCCTTTTTTAATTCATCTAATGTAATTATACCCTGCTGAACAAGTATTGTACCTAAGGGAATTTGAGATTTTTTAGATTCAACTAACGCATTAAATATTTGTTCTTTTGTAACCAGCCCCATTTGCACAAGTACTTCACCGATTTTTTTGGAAAAATACTTATCATGAGCTATGGCATCTGAATCATCATTTTTAACTATAGAATTATCCTGAACGGATATATTTTCAATTTGAGAAATATCGCCGGAAATACCATCAATTTGCGGCATATCCTCTATTTGTGAAACATCATCGTCATATTTCAAATTTATCTCATTTGATAAATCAATATCATTATCACTTTCGATAATACTTGGCGACTCAGACGTTAAGGAATTATCAACATATCTGTCTGTTTTAATACTTAAATTAGAATTATATACAGAACTTTCAGCAATCGGTGCGCCTTCAATATGCAAGTTTGTTTTTACATAGGTTAATAAATCATGGAACTCAGCACCTGATAATGATTTTACCAGTATTTTTTTATTTCCGGCAATTAATTTTATTGAATTTGTAACCGAATCTGATAAAGCCTCATGCTCTGTAACTACATAAGTAGAATCCTTTAAAATATATATTGGAATATATGAATTTGTATCCATATCCTTAATATCAAATTTAGATACTAAGGAGAAATCTATAATCGGTTTAATTTTTTCTAATATTTGGCTGGTCATTTTATATAGTCCTAAAGTTCTGCAACATCCTCAGTATCTTTAACAATTCTGGGTGTTATCATGATTAATAATTCTTCTTTACTCATTTTTTTACTTTGGCTTCTGAATAAAGCACCTAAAACGGGGATATCACCTAAGATAGGAATTTTATCAACTGAATTCATTTCGTTTTCGGTAATCATACCGCCTAATAATAAGGTTTCTTCATCCTTAATACGTACGTTTGTTAAATCTAAATTGTGTCTTTGAAGCAAAGTAGCAGCGATATAAGGATTACCGTTTTCATCAACATCATTAATAGTTTGATACGGAGAAGCATAATCCGGTTTTATAGTTAACGAAACATATCCGTCAGGACTGATAAACGGAGTGATTTCAATTTTAATACCATTATCATCCGAAATATTGTATGTTTTCTGAACAGAATTTGTACCATAACCTTCACCGCCCATACTGTTCAAAATTTGTACGGTTGTAGATTCAACATAGTCTGAAGTTAAGTCTATTGTAGATTTTTTACCGTTTGTTAAAACAATCTTTGGATTAGCAAGTAAACGTCCCTTATCATTACTGATTAAAAAGCTTATAGTTTGTCTTAAGGAATGAACACGTGAACCGTTGCTGGGGCCATGCCATACTAACGGAGATGTTGTGGTTGTACCTTCACCGCTGTTAAATGCTAAATTTAAATGTTTTCCTGTGTAGGTCCATGTATTATTAAATTCTTTAGAACCTTCTTCAGTTAATGAAATAATAGCAACTTCAAGGAAAGCTTGAGGTTGTTTTCTGTCATTTTCAAGAATAAAATCATTAACCATTTGAATTTGCTGTTCAGTACCGCCGACCATAGTCAGAGTACCCAAATCAGGTTGAACATAGATTGATATTGTCGGTTTAGCTTGATAAGAAGCAATATTACCTGTCATAACACCACTTTTTACCGTACAAGCAATAGTACCGCCGCCCAATGTTGTTGAGCCGGAACTGCTTGAAGAACTTGAATTATCTGATGATATTTTAATTGAAGCATTTAATTGGGCTTTATAATTTCCCGCACCCGCACCGCTGGTTGAAGTAGAAGCGGCAGCCGGTATATCAAATAATGTTTCACATATCATCTTCGCCATTTCAAACGGAGTTGTATGATTTACCCTATAAGTTGTCATTATTGGTTTTTTATCAAATTTATCAACTATTTTTTTAGCCATTAAATAATCATTTTCTGTACCGAAAATTAAAAGTTCATTTCTGTCAGCATTTGTTGTAACAATCGGCCCGAAAGATAAGCCCGGTTGATTTAATGAGAATATGTTTGTATTTAAGAAGTGAGCCAAATAAGCCGCATCAACATATTTAACAGGTAAAACCGTAATATTATCTTTTGTTAAATTTAATGTTTCAGCTTCAGCCGTTGAAACAACCATAATTGTTTTATCTTTTATAACATAGGTTAAATTAGCCATTTTCATGACCATTTTAAATGCGTCTTCAAGACTTATATCAACAACATCCATTGTAAGCTTGCCGGAAACTGATTTATGAAATACAATATTAAGTCCGGCTTTATCAGCGAACATTCTCAATACTTGTTGAACATCGGTATCTCTTAAGCTTAAATTTATTCTTTGATTTGCAGCTTTATCAAAATGTACATCGCCTTCTAACTTAATTTTATTAGGATTAGTAATATCCGTTCTTACCGCCGGTTGAGCCATATCATACACAAGAGGAGCCGCATTTGCCATAGCGCCAGCAAGAACTGAGACACATCCTGTAACCAACAATAGCTTCGACATATTTTTTAAACTTCTTTTCATAATATATGTTTAAACTCCTCTAATTATTCTTATACCTGCCAGCAAATTTGCTTTCCAAATTTGCAACTGCTCTTTGTTTTTCCAGTACGCCTCTTGTAAATAATTGACCTACAGAAGCTACGTAACTGTTATTTTTATATCTTATTTGAACTTTATCTTGAGTTATATTTTCAATTGTATATCCGGAAACGGTATCACCTATTTTTACGAATTGATCTTTACCATTTAAATTAACAATGGCGGAAGGGCTTTCTTCATCAAACATGATACCTGATATTTGTGTTTTTAATAAATTTGTTAAATTTTCATCTTCTATAGATGTTGTAGGAGGTTCAATTATTTCAAAATCTGTATTATTTACCGTAGCATATGTTTCTTCTTTTTTAGGAGCGATAACAGGCGGTTTAAAAGGATTAGATCTTGCCTGTTTATTGTAAGAAATCATAATATCGTTATTTGCTTCAGTCGGTGTTAAATCTAAAGATTCCGCTTGATTAAACAAATCATCATTTGTAACATTAGTGTTTTCATTTGCCGGCTGATTACTTACGGTAGCAACAACGCCGTTATCACCCGGGGTGGTAACATTTGCTTCTCCCGTATCATTATTAAAATCAACTGTCATTAAGTCGTTGTCATTACCGTTATTATCAAAGAACATGTCGCCTTCATTAGGAGAAGGATTTTGTCCCTGATTATTATCTGCAGCAGGGGTAACATCCAAGCCTCCATCTTCCGGAAACATTGTGTTATCAGTTTTATTTTGTTCAACTGCAGGCGGATTTTTGGCAATGTTTTTACCGCTGTCATTTTTAGGAAGCAAAAAGAATACTCCCACGCCCAGAAGTAAAAGCAGAAGTATCAATACTACCAATACTAACAGGCTTGAATTTTTACCTCCGGTTTTAGCGGGTTGTTCATAAGCTTCATCACCATCATCCGAATAATCATAATCATCCGATTCATCGCCGTCACTTATTTGGCTGTCGGAATACTCGTCTTGGTCAAAAGTATCATCGTTTGACTCGAATTCCTGAGATGAATCCATATCTTCCGAATATTCTATATTTTCCCATTGATTTTCTTTATCTACCATATCTCTCACTCTTTATTCCGAATAAGTTTCTTTTTATATTCTACACGTATTAATTGAAATGGGCAAATCAATTTTTTTCTTATTAATTACTTTACACTAGTTTAGCTTGATTTTCAATATTTTAGCTCAATCATACGCATGAATTTTTTTGAAATATGTAAAAAAATATGTAACAATTTGCAAAAAAAATGCACAAAAAGGCGGCACCCAGATTCGAACTGGGGGATAAAAGCTTTGCAGGCTTCTGCCTTACCACTTGGCCATGCCGCCATTTAAAATAAAAAGCGGAAGACGGGACTCGGACCCGCGACATTCTGCTTGGAAGGCAGATGCTCTACCAACTGAGCTACTTCCGCATTTGATTGAAGTTTAGCTATTTCATATATTACAGTAAACATTTTTATTACGCAAGAATATTTTTTATTTTTAAATTAATGCTTTTACAGATAAAATCACGAGTAATATTCCGCCAAAAATTTCTAAAAATCTGCATGGAAACTTTTTTAGAAGGCAGGCGGCGTTGTATCCTGTAAAGGAAAGAATAAATGTCATTATACCTATTTGGGAAGATGAGGATAACAAATTTGTGTTCGACATTTTTAAGGATACACCTGCACCTAAAGCGTCAATACTGGTAGCCAAGGATAACCACATTAAACACAAAAATGTAACAGATATACAGTGTTCTTCTTTTTTTTCATCAAATGCATTTTTTATAAATTTCAGACCTAAAATTAAGAATATAAAAAATACTATCCATTTTGAATATATTTGTAATTTTGAATAAAAAAATCCTGTTAAATATGCGCCTATTAATGGCATAAAGAACTGAAAAAATCCGAAAGAGAGTGCAAATAATAATGAATTTATAAGTTTTTTACCGGAAGCACATAAACCGTAAGAGAAACTAACGAGCATGGCGTCGATTGAGAGAGCAAAAGCCAAAATAAAAATTTCTAATTCATTCATAGAGTCCTCCAGGGGGGATAGTTTTTATTAAAGAATTTATAAAAGCATGGATAAGCATTTATTTAAAAATTTTACAAAAAAAAAACCGCTTTTGTTAAAGCGGTAAATAAGTGTTCTCTTTCCCTGTAAAAAATTTTATGCGGAAGCTTCTTCTGTTTTAGCTTCTTCTTTAGCAGCGGCTTCTTTTTCAGCTTGAAGCTTAGCTTGAGCTTTTTTAGATAATTTTTCAACGTTTTTCTTTTGATAATTCAAAGTACCGTCATCATTACATTTATCTATTAAGAATTGCACTGTTTTAGTAGGTTGTGCGCCTTTTTTAACCCAATCAAGTGCTGCTTGTTTATCTAATTTCATTTCTTTAGTTTTAGGATTATAAAAACCCAAGTGTTGAATAGGAGCAGCTTCTCTTTTTGTAGTAGAGTTAAGAACAACTATTCTGTATACGGGATTTTTTTTATATCCTAATCTTCTTAGTCTGATTTTTACCATTTGGTTCTCTCCATTTTACTGCTTAGTGTGTAGTTATCAAGGAATGTTTTTTGTAACGCTATCGGGCTTTCAATCATGCACTGCTTGGTTTTATTTTTGCCCCTCTCGGTTTTGTTTTTGTACCGTTCAGCCATTTTCATGCACCTTCCGGCCTTTACATGCACCGTTTGTTTTTTGTCCGCCCGGTCTTTTATATTCACCATTTGGTTTGTCAACCTTCTGATAGTGTCCGAGGTTGAGGTTTGTAAACCTTTTGATTGCGTCCGTGGGGCTAAGGTTAGTCAACCTTTTGATAGTGTCCGAGGCTGAGGTTAGTCGACCTTCTGATAGCACCCGGGGCTGAGTTTTGTCAACCTTCTGATAGTATCCGGGTGGGGTTTATCAACCACCTGATTACCCTGGGCGAGGCTTCTCCCCCCCTGTTACTGCACCCCTTGAGGTTTTTGCAGCCGTTGAACTTGAAGTTGTTGAAAGAGGATAACATCCAAGTTCTTTTTTATCAAAACACAAACATAATTAATAATCAAATAATTTTTTTTTATTTTTGTAACGTAACTTAATTTTTTTTAAATTTCTTATATAATTAATTTATTATGAATAAAAAAGAATTTAATGCAGATAATATTAAAATTGTTGTAAGCGATTTTGACGGGATATTTACAGACGGAAAATTAGAAGTTTTTTCAGACGGGAGGACATCAAAAAAAATCGATTATAAAGATATTATGGCAATATCAATTATTTTAAAGAAGGGGATAAAATTCGCGATTATATCGGGTGAAAAATCAGCTGCTATTGATGTTATTAAAGAAAAATTTCCCGTAATTGATACATTTCAAAACGAGCGGAATAAAATTAATATTTTAAGGAACTTACTTGAAAAATATGGTATATCAGCTGAGAATACATTATATTTAGGTGATGATATAAATGACACAGAATGCTTAAATTATGCAGGATATGCGGTCACGGTAAGTAATGCGCATAATTCGGTAAAGGGTATAAAAGATATATACATTACCCAAAATAGGGGCGGAGAAGGTGCATTTCGGGAAATAGCAGATAAGATAGTATGAAAAAGTTTTTTTCTCAAATTTTTAAGAAAATAGAAAAATTAGATAATTATACTAATCAATATTTAAAGGTTTCAAACAATATTGAAATACCTTCTCTCGCATTTACGAATTGGGGGTTGTATTTTGCGGATATAAAAGATTTTAATACGGCAATAGAGAAGCTTGAGACAGCTATTTTAATGTCAAATCAAAATCCGAAACCGTGTATAAGCTTAGGAATTATATATGCAAAATTAAAGGAATATGACAAAGCGGAAGCGGTATTAAAAAAAGCGATTGAGCGTGATACTCAGAATGCATATACATATTCAACATTAAGCAGTGTACTTACCGCTTGTGAGAAATATGAAGAGGCAGAGGAGAACATAAAAAAAGCGATGAAGCTTGCGCCGTTTGAGTCAGAAATATATTTAAATTACGGAGTGCTGCTTGCAAAGCAAAAAAAGCGTACAAAAGCGATAGAAATGTTAAAAAAAGCGAAAGCGTTCAATCCTTCAAATATACATGTATATTTTATTTTAGGGGTAATGCTTTTTGAATCAGATAATATTTCCGAAGCTTTTAGTGAGTTTAAAAAAATCGAAGCAATAAAACCGGATTATAAAAATTTAAATTATTATATTGCATTATGTTACAAAAAAGAGAAGAATTATATGGCAGTATTAGAATATGCGCGCAAGGCGCTGGAGGAGGATTCTGAAAATCCGGCCATATATATTCTTATGGCACAAAATTATATAGATTTAAATAATACGGAGAAGTGTTTAGGGGTATTTGAGCTGGGTTTTGAACGCGGAATAAATGATTTTGAGTTTTTTCTGGCTTGGGGGATATCATTAATAAAATTTAACAAAACTGAAGAAGCAAAAGAAAAGATTTTAAAAGCGCTTGAATTAAACAGTAATGACAGCAATGCGTTATACAGACTGGGGTGTTGTTATTACAAAGAAAATGATTATACAAAGGCGGAAGAATTATTTAAGCAGGCGATAAATGAAAATCCTGAAAACAGTCTTGCCATTGCGGATTTAGGAATGATTTATTACAAGAAATCCGACTATGACAATGCAATACAAACATATTTTAAGGCTGTAAACATATCAATAAAAAATGCTTATTTATATTTTTATATAGCAAATTCATATTATAAATTAGGGCGTTATAAAAAAAGCAGTGAATATTATGAAAAGACGCTGGAATATATTCCAAATCATATAGAGGCATTAATTAATTATAGCGTAAACTTAATAACAACAGGCAATATAAAGGAAGCATTAAGAAAAATCAGAACTGCGTATCAAATAAACAGGAATTCCGAAAAAGTACTTATGATATACGCGCTGACGGGGTTAAAAGCAGGAATATACAGTGACGCAATAGAAAAGGCGGATTTAATTTTAAGAAACTCGCCTGATAATACGGACGCAAAATTTATAAAAGCTAACGCATTAATAAATATTAAGAAGCCGCAAGAAGCAATTAATATACTTTATTCATTGAGTGAGGAAGACAAGGAATTAGGTATTTATATATATTTATCATACTGTGCATACAAAATACTTGTAGAAGATAATCCGTCGCAATATAATAAAAGCATGCTGGATTTATACGGTGAAAAAATAAATAAATTACAGAATAATGAATTCAATCAAAATCCGGCGAATGTATATTTAAGCGAAGCACTGAACATTAATAAAGGATAAAAAAGAAGTGGGAATAATCGTTCAAAAATTTGGCGGAACATCGGTTGCGGATGCACAAAAAATACATAATGCAGCGAATGCCGTAATAAGAGAAAAAGAGAAGGGTAATGATGTTGTAGTAGTAGTATCTGCGATGGGTCATACTACGGATTACCTTATTAAACTGGCAAAAGAAGTTACACCGTCGCCGAATTCAAGAGAAATGGATATGCTGTTATCGACGGGGGAACAAGTATCAATAGCATTATTATCAATGGCAATACAATCACACGGATATAAAGCCATAAGTATGAACGGACAGCAAGTAGGTATTATTACCGAAAACATACATTCAAAGGCAAGAATTGTAGATATAAAGACAGAAAAACTAAAAAAATATTTAAATGAAGGGAATATTATAGTCGTTGCAGGATTTCAAGGCGTTACACCGGAAGGAGAAATAACGACTCTTGGCAGAGGTGGAAGCGATACATCAGCGGTAGCTATTGCGGCGGCATTAAAAGCCGAAAGGTGTGATATATATACTGATGTTGAAGGTGTATATGCCACTGACCCAAGAATTGTTCCGAACATACAAAAATCAGATATTATTTCTTATGAAGAAATGCTAGAGCTTGCGCGAGTAGGTGCAAATGTGCTTCATCCACGCAGTGTTGAGACGGCAAAACAATTTAATGTTCCGCTGCGTGTACGCAGTTCATTTAAATTAGATAACTTAGGTACTTTAATTATAGGAGTTGATAATATGGAAATATATAAACCGGTTGCGGGGGTAGCAGCTGATTCATCTCAAATAAGAATTCTTCTTTCCGAGCTTCCGGATATTCCGGGTACTGCAGCAAAATTATTCGGAGCTTTAGCTAAAAATAACATCAGTGTTGATATGATTATTCAATCTTTAGCTTCTAATAATACTAACTCTATTGCATTTACGGTTAATGAAGAAGATTATCCGAGTGCTATAGAAATCATTAATGAAGTAAAAAAAGAATTTAATGCGGGTGAAATTCTTACGGACAAAGACATTTCCAAGGTTTCCATAGTAGGTGCCGGAATGGTGGACAGACCCGGTATTGCTGCTGATATGTTTAGAGCTTTAGCTGATAATAATATCAATATTAAAATGATTTCTACAAGTGAAATTAAGATAAGCTGTCTTGTTGAAAAAGAAAATGCGAATAAAGCAATTAAAGCGCTTTGCAAAGAATTTAATTTAGAGTCACAAGAAAAAGCCGTTGTAAAAGGCGATTTGCCTAATGTGTAATTTATTCATCACTTAGTACAAATGCAATATCCTTGCGCCGTTTCTGTTAAAAAAGCATTATTTTTTGCACAATCTGCCGATGTTAAATTATTTTTACATTTAGCAATTAATATTGGCTCTCCGCTTTCTATAACATCAGAATACATATTCATAATTTCTTGTTCGTTTAATGAACTTAAATCTGTTTCTTCCATTTTTTCTGCTCCGCTTGTTTTATTTCT
>CANPXC010000049.1 GCA_947585605.1 Candidatus Gastranaerophilales bacterium
ATAGTGAAAGGCGGGAAGCAGTTTTTAGATATAATAGATGTAGTTGAATTAATGTATAATTCAATTAAAAATCTGCCCGTATTTAAAGAAATAAAAAATGAATTTTATTGCCGTAAGGCTGATGATATAGTTTACAGATATACGCTTGTAAATATGTATTATAAAAGGCTTTTTTCAAAAAAATTAAGACAAAAGACTTTTTTATTTGACGGAAGTATCTTTGATTTTGATAAAATTGACGAAAAAGCCGCACGTACCCGCAAACTGTTATTTGATATAAGAAAAAGGTGCAATATTCTTTTATATCATTATGATAAATTTAAAGTAAAAATGATGTTTAAAGTAATGCAGATTATGTATACGGAAGAAAATATTTATTACTTTAAATACAGAAAATTAATTGTAAGAATAAAAAAGCGTCCTGAATACTACGACATTTGGTATGAAAATGACAGGATTTATGCCGTATTTTTTATGAAAATAAAATTAAGTTTTAAATTTGAGTACTCCAAACTGGAGAAAAAAGATGAAAGACCCTAAGATATCCGTCATAGTACCGGTATATAACGTAGAGAAGTATGTAAGCAAGTGCTTGGATACTATAATAGGGCAGACATACGGGAATATAGAGATAATATGTGTAAACGACGGCTCGACGGATGGTTCAAGGAGAATACTGGAGGAGTATTCAAAGAGGGACAGCCGAATAAAGATAGTAGATAAAAAGAACGGTGGCTTATCATCAGCGAGGAATGCGGGTTTAAAGGTAGCGAGAGGGGAGTACATCAGCTTTATAGACTCAGATGATTGGGTTGATAAAACAATGATAGAGAGGATGTACAGGAACGCGCAGGAGAATGACAGTGATATAGTAATATGTGCTGTACATCAATATGATGAAACAAAGCAAAAGATAGATGATACAAATCCGTATTATACGTTGGGATATTTTGGGAGAGAGTTTGATAACAGGGCATTCAGTTACGAGGAAACGAAGCCGTTCATAATGGATGTGTGTGTAATGGCGTGGAATAAGTTGTACAGGCGCAGACTCATAGATGAATGCGGAGCTGAATTTCCTGACGGATTAATATTTGAGGACGGGCCGTTTTTCTTTTCAATATATTTCAGGACGAAGCGGGTAAGCATAGAGCGGGAATATTTGTATTATTATCGAATAAACCGAAAGGGGTCGATAATAGTGAAAGGCGGGAAGCAGTTTTTAGATATAATAGATGTAGTTGAATTAATGTATAATTCAATTAAAAATCTGCCGGATTATAAGGATATAGAATATACATTTTTCAGAAAAAAAGTTGAAGATTTTGTATTTAGATTTGAACACTTAAATTCCAAATACAGAAGTCAATTTGCTAAAAAACTTAAAAATAAAAGTTCATTGGCAAATCCCGAACTGTTTCCGCCCTCGGCTGTTAAAGGGAAATTAAGATATAATTACTTCTTGTTCTCAAATATTAAAACAGGCAGTGTATTTTATTATGATTTACAAAAATTTAAACTGAATTTCATGTATAAAATTATGGAAATAATGTACAAAGAAGAAGGTGTTTATTACCTTAAATATAAACAAATAATATTAAAGTTAAAAAAATCTCCGAATATTTTTGATATATACTACAGTAATGATAACCTTCATGTAATCATAATGAAAAAGATAAAATTTAAAATTCCGTTCAAATATTCAAAGCTGGAGAAATTTAACGAAGATGACTAAATTATCAATAATAATCCCTTATAGAAATGTGGAACAGTATATATCAAAATGTCTTTCTTCGGTATTATATCAAACATTGGAAGATATAGAAGTTATATGTATAAATGATGAGTCGGAAGATAATTCAAAAGGGATTGTTGAACAATACGCACAAAAAGATAAAAGATTAATAATGCTGAACACAATGCAGGTTTCGGGACAATCGTATGCAAGGAACTTGGGACTTGAAATAGCGTCAGGTGAGTATATTGGTTTTGTTGACGCCGATGATTGGGTTGAACTTGATATGTTTGAAAAGATGTACAATCGTGCAAAAGAAGCGGATACCGATATTACAATGTGTCAGGCATCATTATATGATGACAAAAAACAAGAATTTTATACGGATGATTACTACAGTTTAAATCTTTTGAAAAAATATCAAAATTCAACGTTTAATGCAGAACAAACAAAAGATGAAATACTGGATATAAATGTTGTTTTATGGAATAAAATATATAAAAAAGAGTTTTTAGACCGTATTGGCGCAAAATTCGCCTCAGGATATATTTATGAAGATATGCCGTTTTTCTTTGAAACATATATAAAAGCGGAAAGAATAAATATTTTATGGGAAAGTCTGTATTATTACCGCAGAAACAGAAGCTTCTCAACAATGCAAAAGTCTGACATAAAAGTTTATGACAGAATAGATATGGCAGAATTGACTTATGATATATTAAAACAAGCAAGCTTTTTCCAAGAAAAACAGGAAGAAATCATCAGATGGTTAATTGATGATATATTTCATCGTTATACATTGCTTGAAGATAAATACTATGAAGAATACTATAAAAAAATGCGTCAAATGTTTATTAATCTTGATTTAACCGACGAGCAGAAAGAAAGCTTAAAGATTGGATATTGCTATGACGAATTCTGTAATATTTTAGAACGTGATTATTATGGCTTTTGGAATTTTTTAATAGAAAAATATAAAACGTCAAACAAAAGAATAAAAGCGGCTGAACATAAATGCAATTTGGATATAAAAGCAATAAAAGCATATTTGGAGCAGTATAAATCCGAAACCGAAGAAGAAAAAGAACAAATAGTCGCTTGGTGGAAAAACTTCAGTGAAGAAGAACGTGTACGTGAAGTAAAACGCAGGTTGGATGAACAATTTACCTTCCTTGAAAGTAAGAAAAATTATGAAATGGGTAAATTATACGATGAATTTACCGAAAAATTAACAAATCAGGAATACGAGTTAAAAAAATGGCAGGCGGAGTTGCTAAGACAGCAGAAAGAAAAACTTATTGCCGACTATGAATGGAAACTGGAAGCGCAAAAACAACATTATGCCAAAGCTCTGCAAGAACAAAAAGATTTTTATGAAAATAATTATTTATTGGTTAAAATATTATTAAAAGCATACAAAAAAACGGAACAGTTAAAGAATAAATTCAAAAAGATAATAAAGAAAAATTAAACAATGATAAATGACGATGAAAAATATTTAAATTTAGAAAAAAAGTTTCAAGAAATGCTCGATACCCAAAAAAAATTTTATGAAAGCGAACTTGAACTGTTAAAATCCAAATATGAATACGAACTTACACAATTACGTATGGAATATGAAAATCAAATCTCGCAAGGGAAAAAGGATGTTGAGGATTATTACAACGTAAAAAATACGCAGGACGCGCAAAGCATAAAACAGTATTATGAAGATGAAATAAAAAATCAAGCCCAATGGTATGAAAAAGAAATAGTAAGAAGACAAAATGAAACTGCCAAGTGGCATGAAAACAATTTAAAAGAAAAGCTTGCGGCATTGACAAAGGGCTATGAAGAAATGCTCAGCGCGCAAAATGATAAATTTAATGTTGAAACAGAAATATTAAGTAATCAGCTTATAGAACAAAAAAAATTTTATGAGGAGCAGTTAAAGCCATTCAGACGCTTAATTCGTATAAAAAAGAAGTTAAATTTTAATAATAAAAAACAAGATATTAAAGAAGAAGATATACATCAAGTCAAAGAAATAAAAGAAGAAATTCGTCCGAAAGTATCCGTAATACTGCCCGTTTATAATGTCGGCAAGTATTTAAGGCAGTCATTGGAAAGTTTATTAAATCAAACATTAAAAGAAATAGAAATAATATGCGTAAATGACGGTTCAACGGATGACAGTTATAATATTTTGGAAGAATATAAAGAAAAAGATAACAGAATAAAGGTTATACATAAAGAAAATAAAGGAACCGGAGCAGCAAGAAATGACGGTTTGAGGATAGCTTCGGGAGAATGTATAGGTTTTGTAGACCCTGATGATTGGGTTAAGCCTAACATGTTTGAACGGTTATATTCATTAATCAAGGAAAAAGACTTGGATATAGCAATGTGCATGCCCGACGGTTATGATGAAAAGAATGCGGTAAATAAACCGTTTCCGTATTTTATTGATGAAAACTTTGATAATATCCCCGTTGAACAAATATTTAATTGGCGTGATTTATCTCCGTTTAAATACCCCATGTGCGTTTGGAATAAACTGTATACAAAAGATTTATTTGATAAATATAATATTGAATTTGCGGAAGGCTTGGATTTTGAAGACCATAAAGTGATATTCGGAACGTTGTTATGCGCTGAAAAAATATATTTTATACGTGAAAAGCTTTATGTATACAGGTTTAACAGGGAAGGGTCTGTATTGTCGGATAATAACCGCAGACTGATTGACCATATTGAAATATTTAATATCGTTGAAAATTTAATGAAGGAAACAAATACATTTGAAGCATTGAGATTTGATTTTCTGAAATATAAAATTCACAATTTGCTGTATTATTACAGCATGATAAAGGACGAATACAAAGCCGAATACTATAAGAATATGATTAAATCGATAAAAGAAACAAATATAACCGGGGAAGAACAAAGCAAACTTTGTGAATTATATCCCGAATTAAAAGGTTATATGCTGCCGGAGTAAATTTTTTCAAGCTGTAAAAATCATATATTTAAACGGTATAAAAAAATAAATCCCAAATTATAATTTTAATATGGGGAAAGTGCGTTTATGGATATTTCGTCAAACAGTTTAAATCAGCCTGTAAGTTTTTATCAAAAGAATACGGGTAATACCATAAATATGGCAATTGAAAGCGAAAATAAACAATATGCCTCAAACATATTTATGGGAGAGCATGCCCTTAGAGAAAACATAAAACAAATAAGTCTGCACCCTAAAAAAAAGAGAAAAAATAAAAGATTAAATACGATGGATAATGACTATTTTCCGGATGAACCTATAGCTGAAAATGTAAATAATACTGAAGTTAATAACTTTTTTATAGAAAATAAAAAAGAATACATGATAAATCGAATAAAAAAATCACTTAGTCAATTTGCGGCAGCAACCCCGTTAATTAATTATTTTTTTCTGAAACAACAGACGAAAAAGATACAAAAAACAGTGGCGGAATTAAATAACATTACGCAAAATGTAGATGATATGCTGAATAGCGCAGTCCCATACGGAGAAGAAAAGGCGCTGTATACGGATATTGCCCAAAATTTAACAAACGCTGCCAATATAATAGGGAAGGTGAATAAAGAAATTGACAGCTCAAAAAGGTTAAAAAATTAACAAAAATGAACATTTATTAAAATTCTATAATATTTTAAGGTTTTTTTCTTTACTATTTGAATGTTTTAAAATACTATGTAAATATACGATAAAATTCATGAATATGGGTAATCGGGATATGAAAAGGTGAAATAATACACCTTGGATAAAGTAATAGAAAAAAAAGAGGGCTAATAAGTGGAAAATTTTGTACCGGATATTTTTGGCAAAAGAGAAACAAACAATAATAACTCAACACCGACACAATACGGCGGTACACCGGCAGATATAAAAGTAATCGGAGTCGGCGGCGGCGGCGGAAACGCTGTAAACCGAATGATAAAAGCAGGATTGGGCGGAGTAGAATTTTGGGCAATAAATACAGACGCACAAGTTCTTGAAATGTCGCTTGCTGAAAATAAAATAAGAATTGGAAGTAAATTAACAAACGGGCTTGGTGCCGGCGGTGTTCCCGAAAGAGGGGAAAAATCGGCAGAAGAAACCCGAGATGAAATAGTAAATGCAATAGGTAAAGCAGATATGGTATTTGTAACCGCAGGCATGGGCGGCGGTACGGGAACCGGCGCTGCACCTGTTGTAGCAAGAATAGCAAAAGAATTAGGCGCTTTAACAATCGGTGTTGTTACAAAACCGTTTAAATTTGAAGGTCAAAAAAGAATGAACCTCGCTATTCAAGGTTTGGAAAAATTAAAAGAAACAGTAGACGCTTTGATTGTTATACCGAACGAAAAACTGCTTGAAGTCGTCGACAGAAGAACAACATTCAGAGAAGCATTCCAAGTGGTAGATGAAGTTCTTTTAAGAGGCGTACAAGGTATTTCCGATATAATTACCGTTCCGGGATTAATCAATGTGGACTTTGCAGATGTAAGAAGCATAATGGAATCATCAGGTTCCGCATTAATGGGTATAGGACGCGGAACAGGCGAAGGCAGAGCATTAGAAGCTGCAAAATCAGCAATAAATTCACCATTATTGGAAACTTCAATTAACGGTGCTTCCGGTATAATTATGAACGTAACCGGCGGGCCTGATATGACATTGTATGAAGTAACCGAAGCTGCTCAAGTTATTCACGACGCAGTATCTCAAGACGCTACGGTTCACTTCGGTTCTGTTATTGATGACAGAATTCAGGGAGAAATCCAAATTACTGTTATCGCTACAGGCTTTGAATTGAAAAAGAATGAAGTTGATAAATTCAATCAGCAGGAACAAGAAACTAAAACATTAGGCGCAATGGATTTGTTCAGCGGTTCTGCATTAGATACTCAATCACCGAAAATATCTAAAGCTGCTGCGGATTTTGCTAACAACATTCTTGATATTCCTGAATTTTTAAAGAAATAATAATTTTTAAATAAGAAAAAGCCGGCTTTTAAGCCGGCTTTTTTTATAACTTAATGCTGTCAAGTGTTTTTTGGCTCGCAACAACAGATGTTACAGGCGGATTTTTAAATACATAATTTGCAGTGTTAAGTATATCTTGCGGAGTTATTTTATCTATAGTTTCATAAACCGTTTGCAAATAATTTTTTCCGTAAGATGAATTTTTGCTTTTTTGTATTATATCGGTTAAAAATTCATTATCATACATCATATTTAAAATGTTGGTTTTATAAATATTTTTAGCCATTTCAAGTTCTTCGTTACTAACCGGTTGTGTTTTTAATAAATCAACATTTTCTTTAAATTTAGAAAGAGCTTTATTAATATTTTCAGGTGTTTCTTGCCCTTTAATATCAGAGTCTGTTGTTGTTAAAATAGTCAACATTAACACTCCGGTATCATTTTGGTACAAAGTATTAGTATGAACTGAATATGCAAGTTTTTCTTTTTCCCTTAAATCCTTAAACAAACGCGAAGACATGCTTCCGCCCAGTATTGTTTCAAGAAGATTAATTTTAACAAAGTCTTCAACATTATAATTGGTTTTATAACTGTAAGCTGTATTGATTTCAGCCTGAAAATTATCTTCCGCGGCGGTAAAAGTTTTCGGCTCCATATTTGGCGAATAAACAGAAGTATTTATTATTTTATTGGGAATAAAATTTTTAAAATAAGGCATGCCTTGAGAAAGCATATTGTTAAACATATCACGCAAATAAGGTTTTTCCTTAACATTGGCTGTAAGAATTGCACTGCACTGCGAATTTGCAATTATTCGTTGATATAATTTAACTATGTCATCAAAGGTAATATTGTCGATTTCTTTTAATTCTTGTTCGATTGAATTTAAACTTTTTATATCGGGAAATAATGCCGGCGTAATTTTATCAATAGCTGTTTTTTCACTTGTTTCCAAATTCTGTTTATAATTTCTTTTAATTTCTTCAAAATTTTCCCGGCTAAAATTAGGATTAACCAGTATGTATTTGATTAAAGAAAGTGTATCTGAAAACTTATTATCATAAAATTGACCGTTAATGTTAAGTCCTAAATTATCTGCATTAAGATCTAAATCAATATCATTTGAGTTTAAATAATTTTCATAAGTTAAATCCGAATTTGGAAACTTACCAGTTAATAACATCCTGGAAAGAATATATAATTCAGATTGAGAAACATCTTTCATTAAGTCGGTTTCCAGCATGATATTTATACAGGATTTAGAATTGGAAGGGGCAGGAACAATAGTTGTTTCAATATTATTGGGGAGCTTGTATTCCTGAATTTGAGAAGTAATATTATTGATATCTTTAAAAATATCGGAACGTCCGAAGGAAACTGTATTATTGGTTTTGTTGTTTGCGCCGGCAGAATTTTTTGAGCTTGTATTACTATGCGCAACACAAATAGAAGCTTTGTTAAGGTCTAAGAATTTTTTCGCAGCTGCAGCAATATCCGCCGGAGTGAAAGATTTAATATAGTTTAATGTTTCATTTATGTTATTGTATTGTTCATATCTGCTGACATTGGTTAAATATTGATTAATACTTGCGTTGTCATAATTTCCGATATTTTCAATTAAAGTTGTATATTTTGATTTAAAATTATAAAATTCATTTATATCTGTTGAATTATTTGCAATGGAATTTATATAGTCATATAAAATTTGTAAAACTTTTTCGCATTGTTCTTCGGGCAAACTTATTGAAGTGTAAAAAGCCGAAGGGGAATTTTTTTGATTAAGCATTTTTTCTAAACTAAATTCGGAATTTAAACCGTATTTTTTAAGCGTTTTATTAAGTGTTGAATTTTCATCCGAGATAAAACTATTAAGGAATTTAATTGCAGCTTTATCTCTTTCGGAAATATTATCAGGAATTGCAAAACCTAAAGTAACCACAGAATAAGGGGAGTTATAATTTATATCTTCTCTAATAGGCTTATCAATATAATTTAAAGGTTCATAGTGCCTTTTGTTTATTTGAGAATAGTCATTTTTCTTATTGTAATATTTGCAAACAAGATTAATTGTTTCATTAACATCGACATCGCCGGTTATAACAGTAACGGCATTATCGGGAGTATACCAGGTATTGTAATAGTCAAGAACTTTTTCTCTGTCAAAGGAATTAATATTATCTTTTGTACCTAAAATAATATCCGGAGAATTTGATTTAATTCCGAACAGATTTTTTAAAACCTTGTTAATGCAAATATTGCTGATATTGTCATTATACATATCGATTTCGGATTTAACGGGTTCTTTTTCTTTTTGAAGCTGGTCGATTTGAAAAGACGGGAATTGAGTTAACATGGCATTAGCCATTAAAGCTTTTTCCAAAGACTCATCATGCAATAATTGTAAATTAATATAATAATCGGTAGTATTGTAACCTGTGGAAGCATTGGTAGAACCGCCTAATAAAGAAACAATTTTATCATATTCTTTTGGGGGCAGATTTTTACTCCCGTTAAAAAGATTATGTTCAATAAAGTGACTTATACCTCGGATATCATCGGTTTCATTGAGCGAACCGACATTAAAAGTTGTTTTAATAACAGTAGGGCCTTTTTTGGGAAAAATAACAATTTTTTGTCCGTTTGAAAGCTTAAAAACACTTGCTTTAGTCTGCGCCCCGGGAACGGAAATTTCATTAATTTTGGTGTAGGAAACGGGAATATTTACATTTAATGCCGAATTATTAACATATTGATTTGAAGGAAGCTCGGTTATATTTGCACAATTAGTATTTGTATTGCTTTTTTCCGTTATTTCATTTTTATTTAATGTTAAATTACCGTTGATTATATTATTTAAGATTTGCATAATTGAATTTTCCCGAGGAATAAACTGCTTTATATAAAAAAAAAGAAAAAAATGTTTTGATAATAAAAAATAAAGATTTAAAAAATATTTACAAAAAATGGAGTAGCAAAAAAAAGTATGTTTTGAGTTATAATAAAAGCAGGTGAAAAAATGGAAACATACCGCGTAACAAGATTATATCCGCAATATCAGCGCAGCCAAGACAGAAGGCAGCGTAATATCCCTGTAGCTGTTGACAGAAGAAGCGGACAAGACAGAAGAAGTGAAGACCGAGTTGTATTAGATAAACAACTTACGCGTGATATTTTTGAAATAAAAAGTAAAGTAGCTAAGTTGGAAGAATTAGCTCCGAAACTTTTTGAAGCAAACGTAACAAGACAAGCGCCGACATTTACTTCAATGAATAATATGACACAAGATATACTTGTTAAAGAATCCAAACCGGATATGAGCGCTCAACTCCGACAAGAAAGCGAGAAACAAGATGATGTTTCAACTATGTTTAAAGTTGGGGTATTAGCGGCTGCTTTAGGTGTATCTGCATTCCTGTCATTATTTAGCAGCGCGGGTGTAGTAATACTCCTTGGTACAGGTTTGTATATCGGCGGTCGTATTTTAAAAACCGTACTTGTTGATGAATTAAAAGATGATGATAAAAAGGATAACTGATTTACTTTAAGTTGTCATTAAAGAATTTTTCCAGCTTATCAAAAGGAATAATATCTTTTTTATCATATAAATCAGTATGCGAAGCATTCGGAATTATTAAAAGTTCTTTATTATCACCTTTTAATTTTTTAAAAGTATCTTCGGAAAAATATCTGCTGTGGGCTTTTTCACCATGAATTAATAAAACCGCACTTTTAATTTCACCGGCAAAAGCCATAATAGGCTGGTTAATGAAGGACATACAACCGGTTACATTCCAGCCGTCATTGGAATTTAAAGAACGTTTATGGTAACCGCGTTTAGTTTTGTAATAATCATGGTAATCTTTAACAAAGTAAGGCGCATCATCGGGTAAGGGGTCAACAACACCGCCGCCTCTTTTATAAGTTCCGTTTTTATAATCTTGAATTCTTTGGGCATTTAAAGTTTTTTTCATTTCGTATCTGGCATTTTCATCAGTTTTGTCAAAATATCCGTAAGCATTAACTCTGCTCATATCATACATTGTGGAAGCTGCGGTTGCTTTAATTCTGGTATCAAGCGCAGCTGCATTAACTGCTAACCCGCCCCATCCGCAAATACCGATGATACCGATTTTATTAGGGTCAACATTATCTTGAAGAGAGAGGAAATCAACTGCTGCCATAAAATCTTCGGTATTAATATCGGGAGAGGCGGTATATCTTGGTTCTCCACCCGATTCACCGGTAAAAGAAGGGTCAAAGGCAATTGTTAAAAAGCCTCTTTTTGCCATTTCTTGTGCATAGAGTCCGGAGGATTGCTCTTTTACTGCGCCGAATGGGCCTGCTACAGCTATTGCAGGTAATTTTCCGCTGTATTGTTTAGGAGTATACATATCAGCAGCAAGAGTTATTCCGTATCTGTTGTGAAATTCCACTTTTTTATGTGTTACTTTGTCGCTTTTAGGGAAGGTTTTATCCCACGATTTTTCTAATTTTAATGTTTTTGCTTCTGCCATGTTAATTACTCCTAAAATTATTATAAACGCAAGTAGTATATATAATATTTTTTTCATATTTAATCCTCTGTATTTTTAATAATTTGGCAGGATTTCCCCGCACAATTGTATTAGATTTTACATTTTTTGTGACTGGACTTCCCGCTTATATTATAGCACTGTTTTCAATATATAGTGTTTTCAATTGTTTTCATATACCCTCTTAGATTTTGTATTTTGATTATTTATTTGACAATGTATGCGTTAAAAATTATTATTAAATTGAAAAAATTGAAGGTATATATCAGTTGATGAATCGTAAAATATTATCTTGTCTTATAATCCTTGTGTTAATATTTATTACTGCCTTGAGAGTATATTCTGCTCCGATGTATATATATCCTCAAAAATATATTATTACAATAAAAAATGCAAAAATAAATAAAATTAAAAAAATCGAAGTAATTTATTGGCCAAATATAGGATTTAATTATGAATCTAATGAAGCCTTCAGAAGCTGGATTAAAAATACAGATTTTGGTAAAAAATATAAAAATTTTAAAGATAGCGAGATAATTCCAAAGCTATCTGAAAAAGAAATTGATGAAATAGCATTATCCTATATTCATAAAAATGCAAGTGAAATTAACGGATATTGGATTGAACAATCAATCATTGATAAAAATGTATCAATAGCTAAATTTGCTGTTTATGAAAACCCATATATCAAATATTTCCCTAATAAAATAGTTATATCATATTCTGGCAGGAAAAAGCCGTTAATATATCCTGACGGACTTTATTTAAGACTAGTGTTGAAAGATAATACTATATTATATTCCGCTCCTGTATATTCCTCAAAATATAAAATTATTGATGAATATTCTAAACCGGATGAAGTAAAAAAAGCTTTAAGCGTAAAAAATCAAAATGCAAATTTTGAAGTGGATTTTTTGCATATAAAAAATAAATTTGAAGTTAAAGAAATTTAACTCTTTTAAATCATATTTCAAAAGGTTTTGGAACACCGAATTTCCCTATAAAAAACAAAATATTAATAATAGTTCATCGAAAAAATGATAAATCTTCTAAAAAGTCCATAGAAAAAATGTAAAATTTAAAAAAATCTACATCGAATAAATGAGTAATAATAATGTAATATATGCTAAATTATTAAATACAATGAGAAGATATGCCATCAACAAACTAATAGCTTGGAAAGAAAGCAAAACAAGAAAGCCTCTTATAATAAGGGGAGCAAGACAAGTCGGTAAAACTTGGCTTATGAAAGAGTTTGGTAAA
>CANPXC010000050.1 GCA_947585605.1 Candidatus Gastranaerophilales bacterium
CTTTTTCTCGTTATATCACCGCCGTAGCATTTATCCAGTACGCTTTTTCTTAATGCTTTTATGTTGGTTCTTGCTATAATTCTGCCCCCTATGGCTGCTTGTATAGCTACTTCAAACATTTGGCGCGGAATTATATCCTTTAATTTTGATGTTAGTTTTTGTCCCACATAAAAAGCATTATCTTTATGTACTATAGCACTTAATGCATCAACTACTTCGCCTGCAAGAAGAATATCCAGTTTAGCTAAATCAGAACGTTTATAATCGCTGAATTCATAATCCAAGCTTGCATATCCTTTTGAACGCGATTTTAATTGGTCGTAAAAGTCCGTAATTATTTCACTTAACGGTATTTCATAATGCAGAGAAACTCTTACCTTATCTAAATATGTCATATTATTGAATATTCCGCGCTTTGATTGCGCCAGCTCCATTAATAATCCGACATATTCATTCGGCGTAATGATTGTTACTTTTACGTACGGCTCTTCTATATAATCTCTATACTGCGCGTCGGGAAGATTTGCTGGGTTATCAATTTCCACAACTTCACCGTTTGTTTTATGAACTCTGTATATTACGCTGGGCGCCGTTGTTACAAGCGTTAAGTTATATTCACGCTCTAAACGCTCCTGCGCTATTTCCATGTGAAGCATTCCTAAAAATCCGCACCTAAAGCCAAAGCCTAATGCAGATGAAGTTTCCGGTTCAAATGTTATACTGGAGTCATTTAATTTTAATTTTTCAAGCGCCTCTTTTAAGTCTTGATATTGGTCATTATCAACGGGATATAGTCCTGAAAATACCATGGGCAGTGCTTCTTTATATCCCGCTAACGGTTCAATCGCACCGTTTTCAACATGAGTTATTGTATCACCCACAAATCTTGTTATTTCTTTTATAGAACAGCCCATGTATCCTACATCACCGGTTTTTAGCTCTTTTACCGGAACTCTGTTCGGGTTTAAATAGCCAAGCTCGGTTATTTCATATTCTTTGCCCGACGCCATAAATTTGATTTTATCACCCAGTTTTATATTTCCGTCAACGACTTTAAAAAAGCACAAAGTACCTAAATATTGGTCGTAAGCACTGTCAAAAACCAATGCCCTTAAAGGTTTATCTGAGGTATCTTCAGGCGGCGGAACAAAATCAACTATGGCTTCCAAAACTTCCTCTATCCCTGTGCCTTCTTTTGCACTGACAGGAATTGCCATGGACGCGTCTATCCCTAAAACTTCTTCTATTTCCTCTCTTACCCGTTCAACATCCGCCGAGGGCAGGTCTATTTTATTTATTACGGGGATAATTTCTAAGTTCTGCTCTACAGCTAAATATACATTTGACAATGTCTGAGCTTCTACGCCTTGCGTTGCGTCTACGATTAATAATGCACCTTCGCAAGCGGCTAGCGACCTTGATACTTCATAAGAAAAATCAACATGCCCCGGGGTATCTATTAAGTTTAGTTCATACTCCTTACCGTTTTTAGCTTTATAGTTCATCCTTGCAGCATTAAGTTTTATTGTGATACCGCGTTCACGCTCTATATCCATTGAGTCCAGCAGTTGGTCCTGCATATCTCTTTCGGCTATAGTGCCTGTTTTTTCCAACAATCTGTCTGCCAGAGTTGATTTGCCATGGTCTATATGCGCAATGATACAAAAATTTCTTACATTCTCTATATATTTCATATTTTTAGTTTATTACAGAAATAAATCTTTGCCAATAAAAAGACCTCAAAAATTGAGGTCTTTTTTTATGCTATTTCTTCATCTTTTTTTATTTTAGGACAGATACTTAGTTCTTGCTGGTCTTTTTTCGGAAGTTTTATTAATTCCGCAGCTCCTTCCTCTTTCTTTTTAACCATTTCTGCCGTTACTACAAATTCTTTTACATCTTCTTGTGACGGCAAGGCATACATTATATCCATCATAATTTCTTCTACTATTGACCTTAATGCCCTTGCGCCCGTTTTGCGTTTTATGGCTTCCGCTGCAATTAAGTCAACCGCTTCCGGTTCAAATTTTAATTCAACTCCGTCCATATTTAACAAGCACTGATACTGCTTTAACAAAGCATTCTTGGGCTGAGTTAATATATTCTTTAAAGTAGATTCTTCAAGCGGGTCTAAAACTGCATAAACGGGAACTCTGCCTATAAATTCCGGAATTAACCCGAATTTAAGTAAATCTTCAGGTTGAAGTTTCTTTAACATTTTAGCTGCTTCAAGTTCTTTTTCTGCCTGAGTTTTTGGCGCTGCCGCACCAAATCCGATTGTTGCGGAGTCTCCTGCCCTTCTTTCCACAATCTTATCAAGTCCTACAAATGCTCCGCCGACTATAAACAGTATATTCGCCGTATTAATTTGTATAAATTCCTGATGAGGGTGCTTTCTTCCACCTTGCGGAGGTACGTTAGCTACGGTGCCTTCTATCATTTTCAACAGTGCCTGCTGTACACCTTCACCGGATACATCTCTTGTTATACTTGTATTTTCTGATTTCCTTGAAATTTTATCTATTTCATCTATATAGATAATTCCTCTTTCCGCTTTTTGTGCGTCATAATCAGCATTTTGGTATAACCTTAAAAGAATATTTTCAACGTCATCACCTACATATCCGGCTTCAGTCAAGGTTGTTGCGTCAGCTATTGCAAAAGGTACATCCAGCATTTTGGCTAAAGTCTGCGCTAATAATGTTTTTCCGCTCCCCGTTGGGCCGACAAGAAGAATGTTGCTTTTTTGTATCTCTACTTGTTTTTCGTCCGCGGTTGAATTATGCGCTATCCTTTTGTAATGATTATATACGGCGACGGATAATACCTTTTTCGCATCATCTTGACCGATTATATATTCATCAAGATATTTCTTTATTTCATGCGGTTTGGGAACTTTTGTTATATCTGTTTCCTGCGTTTCTGAAACTTGCGGTTTCTCTTTGTTTTCAAGAAATTCTTCATCCAAAATTTCATTACAAAGCTCTACGCATTCATCACAAATATACACATCCGGCCCCGCAATAAGCTTTTTTACCTGCTCTTGCGTTTTTCCGCAAAATGAACATTTTAACTGACTTTCATCAATCGGTGCCATTAATTATATCTCCTGATTTGGTTTTGGCGTTGTGTTCGCTGTTACAACTTTATCAATCATACCGTATTCCAATGCTTCTTCCGGTGTCATGATGTAATCTCTGTCTGTATCTTTTTCAATCTTTTTAATTGATTGTCCCGTGTTTTTTGCTAAAATTTCATTTAATGATTTTTTAATTCTTATGATTTCAGCTGCTTGTATTTCAATATCTGTTGCTTGACCTTGCGCTCCGCCTAAAGGCTGGTGAATTAATACCCTTGAATGCGGCAGAGCCATTCTTTTTCCTGGAGTACCGGATGAGAGTAAAAATGCTCCCATTGAAGCTGCCTGACCCAAACAGATTGTTGATACGTCTGCTCTTATGTGCTGCATTGTATCATATATTGCAAACCCTGCCGTTACACTTCCTCCGGGTGAATTTATATATAACATAATATCTTTTTCGGGATTTTCACTGTCTAATAATAATAATTGCGCAACTATCAAATTAGCTACCATATCATCTATCGGAGTTCCTAAAAAAATTATTCTTTCTCTCAATAATCTTGAGAAAATATCAAATGACCTTTCTCCTCTCGATGATTGTTCTATTACTACGGGTACAAAACTCATATTTTTTCCCTTTCTATACCTTAATTATTTGTATATTTTATTTGTGCGTTTTCAATTAACAGTTTTGTAACTTTTTCTGTTATTACTTGTTGATTTATGGAATTTAATATATTCATGTTCTTTTGTATTTCTGAAACTATGCTTTCGGGTGTTGCGCGGTAAATTCTTGCCAATTCGTTTATTTTGTTTTGAATGTCTTCTTGGGTAACGGTTACTTTTTCATTTTGTGCAATTTTACCTACAATTAATGATGTTTTTATTCTTTTTACGGCTTCTTCTTTCATTTGTTCATATACTTTTTGATGTCCTTCTTTTTCAAGCATTGCATCAAAATTGCCGCCTTGCATATTAATTCTTTGTTTAAATTCACCCATTAATGCTTGTATTTCACGATTTATCATTGTTTCTTGTATATCTATATTCGTTTTTTCAAGCAGAGTGTCAAATATTTTATTGGCTGCTCTTTTTTCATTTTCCATTTTTGCACTTGCTTCGATAAATTTTTGAATATCGGATTTTAATTCATCAAGAGTCTGCAATGACGGATTTACTTTTTTGGCTAAATCATCATTAATTTCGTGTAATACTTTTTCTTTTATTCCGTTTAATTTTATGTTAAATTCTGCGTCTTTGCCTTTTAATTTTTCATCGTGGTATTCATCCGGGAATTTCACATTAATTTTAAATTCTTCCCCTACGTTTTTGCCTTCTAATTGTTCCGCAAAGCCGGGTATAAAGTTTGAATGTGCCAAATCAAGCGTATAATTTTTTGCACTTCCGCCTTTTATTTCCTCTCCGTCAACATATCCGTCAAAGTCTATTACTACTAAGTCAGTATTTTTTGAAGCTCTGTCGGTAATATCATTTATTGCAGCATATCTTTCGGCTAAACTTTGCAGTTCTTTTTCAACTGCATTTTCCGCAGGTTTATATTCTTCAACTTGTACTTCCATTCCTTTGTATTCTTCAAGTTTTACTTCGGGTTTTAATTCAAATTTTGCCGTTACTTGTAATGAATTATCATCTTTGAACTCGAAAGATTCAACATTCGGAGCGGTTACTAAGTCAAAATTATTTTCATCTATAGTACTTTGAAAAATTGTCGGGAGTAAGTTATCAAGTACTTCTCTTTGAAGTGCGGCAATCCCTACATATTTTTCCAAAATATTTTTTGGAGCTTTCCCTTGTCTGAATCCGGGAACGTTAACTCTTTGTGCTAATCTTTTACATGCTTTATCGTATTCCCAATTTGTAACTGATGGTTCAATTTCGATATTTAATTTTACCTGGTTGTTGTCTAATTTTTCAATTGTTACTGTCATTTTATATCACCTTTTCTTAAATAATTACACATGCCCTTTTAAATCTTTACTGTTAGATTATAACATAAATATATTTCTTTCAAATAAAATAAGCAATTTAGAGGACATTTTTCAGAAAAATAGCTCATGCCGGTATAACTATGTGGTATAATTTTAATGGGTAATTATTGAGGTGGCTTATGAAAAAGAATTTGTGTATTTTAGCTTTATTTTTGTTAATTTCAGGGGATTTAGCTTTTGCGGGTGCGCTCGGCGGTATGGACCCGGGGGCTATTAACAGTCAATACATGCGCGATATAAGAAATTATGAAATAAAATCCCGCGCTAAAGACAGAAGTGCAATTGTTAAGCAGTCCGAAGAATCCGAACAAGCTCAGCAGGCTGCCGAAACTTCTTTAATTAAATCAGTTAAGTTTATTGGTAATAATAATTTTCCTTCTTCTCAACTGCTTCCGATTATTCAGGATAAAATTAATCAGCCTATGACTGCTGAAAATCTTGCGGCAATTAAAAAAATAATTATGAAATTTTACCAATCGGAAGGCTATTACAGCGCTCTGCCTATTATAGTTTCTCAAGATACCAAAAACGGAGAAGTTGTTCTTGAAATTCAAGAAGGAAGCAAAAATTCAATTATTCTTGAATAAATTATTATTTAATAAATCTTTTTAATCAGCTTATTTTATTATACTTAAGTCTGATTTATCCTTAGCGCAATTTTCGTAAACTATAGATATATTATGGTGTTCTATAGTTTACGGGAAGTGTGTTATGGGCTATTTGCCAAAAAGATTACTTTTGTGTATTTTTATAATGTTATTTTCTCATTATTCGGCGTTTTCACTCGATATTGAGAATACCGCCGATAATCCCAGACTTGTTAACATTACTCCGGAGCAGTATAAAGCTCTCGGTAATATTGAAAAAAGAATTTATTCTAACTCTTTTCCCTATGAAAATACCGTTGACAGGCTGGAAAGATTGGAAATGGATTTGTTTCACGCAATACAGCAAGGTTCACCTACTCAACGCATTAACACTCTAAAAGTAGAATCAACAAGAATTGCGTTAAGAGGAACGGCAATGACCCCTATGATGAATGATACATTTAATACCAGATATATTAATCCGCCGGGTGAAAATGCATACTACGATGATGTCGGTATTATTGACGGACTTATCAGAGCTTGGTGGCCCGATTTCTACGAAAAGTTGTCAGAATATCGTAAATTTAAAGAAGCTAACTATTTCTAGGCTTTTAATCTCACGGTTAACGCGTTGTTTATCATTGCTGAGGTTTTTATATTGCTTCCGTTATATACATTTCCGTTTACATACATAACCGTTGAACTTCCGCCATCCAGATTTATTGCTTCGTAACATCCTAATTCTTTCATTATTTTCGCCAGCTCATTTAACGTTACTCCGCTTGAACCTTCTTTTCTGCCGTCAATCGTAACTAATATTAACACATTGTCTTTTGTATATCCTATCGCAGTTCTGGGATTTCTTCCTGTTATTGCGTTTAACTTTTGAACAGCAGTATCTATGTATATATTCCCTGACTTGATTAAATAAGGGCCGCCGCTTATTATATGTTTTATGCCTTCATATTCCGGTGTGATATTATATTCTAATTCCACTGCAGAGCCTAATTTCATGCCCGCTAATTTCCCTTTCGGCGCTGATATTACATATCCTTTTTCCGGTATTATTAACGGTAAATCCGATACTGCCGTTATTTTGTTGTTTTTAACGGCGATATATCTCGTTCCCGCTTTTGCCTGCGGAGCTTTTAAGCCCCAATGTTCGTTATATATCAATACCTGTGAATACATCATTCTTGGTTGATTAATATTATCTATTTTTATTTCTTCGTTTTTGTTTTTAAGCGTTCCTTTGAATGCCGCGCGCCAGGTTTTAAATCCGTTTTCCGATATACCCATTGCCGCGCGCTCATATATCGGCCCGCTTATTATTTCATTATTTATTACCAGTGCGCCTAATGGTGTTCCCGTATCCTGCTTAAAAAATGTTCCGTTTACCGCTATTAATGCTTTTGAATTTGCCGCAATATTCTTTATCCTTGCTTTTGAATGTAAATTTGCATTTGATAACTGCGGAAGTATTTCTATATTCGGATTTACATTCCTGTTTACCTCCGATATGTTTATTTTTATTCGTCTGGAATTTATGTATTTTATTTTACTTGTATAAATAATCCCGTTTTCGACCTTTCTTATTTGATTTTTGCCGTATTTCTTTCCTAAAGCATTTTCCCATTCTTTTTGCATTAAAAAAAGAGCATTATCATGCTCTTTTAATATAGTATTTTCTTGTATATATCCTTTTAATACAGTTCCTGTTTGATATGCACTGATGGACATATTTTGACCGGAGAAAACGGCTAATGCCACAATCACTATCCCTAGCTTTAAGACCGTTTTCTCGGAGCAAATTATTCCTTGTTCCGCGAGTGCTGTCATATTAATGTTTCCTTATACTACAATTGTAACATATTTTTCATGATTTTTCAAGTGGTAATTGAGAAATAAATGAAAAAATTTTAAGTTTAATTTATAATTTTTAACGGAGGTTTTATATGAAAGATTTAGCTGTTAAATATTTTATGGAAGGTTATTCATGTTCTGAATCTATAGTAAGAGCAGCTGCGGATAAGGGTTATATTTCTGATGAAGCAGTTAGTATAGCAACATCTTTTTCCGGCGGAATGGGCGCAAGATGTCTTTGCGGAGCTGTTGCGGGTTCTCAAATGGTTATCGGAGCCATGTTCGGCAGGAATAATGAACGTGACGGCAAACAAGCCAGAGCTTTGGCTAAACAATTCCATGATGAATTTACGGCAAAATATAAAGTTGCTTGCTGCAAGGTTCTAAGCAGCGGTTTTGCTGATTTTCATTCACCTGAAAGACGTCAGCATTGTTCCGGTATGGTTAATGATTGCGCTATGCTGCTTGAAAATATTATTAAAGTTTATACTTCTAAAGTTTAATTAATTATTTTATATATTAAAGACTTTGTTTTCGGCATTTGATTTGATATTTTAAATGCCGATTTCGTAATTTCTTCAGCGTCTTTTATTAGATTATCTTTATTTGTATATAAAACAGCTATTGTATCTCCGATTTTAACTTTTTCCGATGATTTTTTGGTTAAATATATTCCCGCGCTGTAGTCAATAGGGTCGGATTTTTTATCTCTGCCCGCACCAAGAATTTTGCACGCTTTTGCAATTTTTAATGCGTCGACGTTTGTGATTATACCTTCAATTGTTGATTTAATCTCATATTTTATTTTTGCTTGCGGAAGTTTTGTATAATCATTTATTATTGAACTGTCACCGCCTTGAGAAGTTATTATTTCCTTAAATTTTTCCAATGCTTTTCCGCTTGAAATTAACTCATCCAAGTATTTATAACTTTCGTTTATATCTGAAAATTTGCCTGATTTTTTGAATGCGGCATCGCAAAGTGTATATGTTATTTCTTTCAAATCCGCTTGTATATTACCTTTTAAAAACTCAATAACTTCTTGTATTTCTACGGAATTACCTACAGCTCTGCCTAAAGGTTCTTCCATACTGCTGATAACAGCGCAAATGTTTCTGCCTAATCTTTTTCCTACTTCTACCATAATTTCAGATAATTTTTGAGCTTCTTGAGCTGTTTTTATAAATGCCCCCGAGCCGTATTTAACGTCTAAAATTATGTGATTTGCTCCTGAAGCTATTTTCTTTGATACAACAGAGGAGGCAATAAGCGGAATAATATCTACAGTTGAAGTTACATCTCTCAGTGCGTACAATTTACCGTCTGCAGGGGCTAATGACAGGGTTTGTGCAGCTATCGCCGTTTTATGTTCTTTAACTTTTGATTTAAATTCTTCAATACTTAAATCAGTTCTGAAGTTGGGTATTGATTCAAGTTTATCAATCGTTCCGCCCGTGTGGCCTAATCCTCTGCCCGATAATTTAGCCGTATATATGCCTGCTGCTGCCATTAACGGTAAAAATATTAATGTAATTTTATCTCCTACTCCGCCGGTTGAATGTTTATCTGTGATATCCTTGGAAATATCTTCTAAATTTAATGTTTCTCCCGAGTTAACCATATATTTTGTTAATATTGTTGTTTCTTCAAGAGTCATTCCCCGGAAATATATTGCCATTAATAATGCGCTTGTCTGGTAGTCTTCTATTGTCCCATCCATAATTCCGTTTATGAAAAACTTTATTTCTTCTTCCGTTAATTCATAACCTTTTTTCTTTTTTTCTATAATGTCAATAAATCTCATGAAATGCTCCTTCGGAAAAACAAAAAGAAGCCTGAATTTCTAAACTTTCGGCTTCCTTTTGTTAAATATTATTACTGTCAACTATTTCTTTTGTGTATTTAAATATTGAATAATATCGTTTGTTACATCAACTCCGCCGGCATATACAACACCGTAATCTAAGATTATATCAAGTCTTTTTGCTGTTGCTACCGCTTTTGAAGCTGCTAAAATATTATCTCTTATTGTTTTTTCTTTTTGTGATTTTAATGTGTATATTCTGTCTTCTTTTAATTTTACTTCTTTTTGAATTTGTTCTTCAAATGTTTTCTTTTGTATCGGTGATTCTATGGTCTTGAATTGTTTTTCTTTATCAAACATATATTGTTGAAGTTCAAGAAGTTTATTATCTAAATCTTTATATGTATTTCTTGCAAAAGTGTATTCGGAAAGCACTTTTTGAAAATCCGCATACCCTATTGTAGTTGCATTCGCGCTTAAATTTGCCGCAAACATTATTAACAATGCCGTTAATATAAATTTGAATTTTAACATTATTCCCTCCTATTTTATAGATATAATTTTATCAAAAGTTATATTTAAAAACAATATAAACTATTTTTTTTGTGAATTCAAATTTATTTTTCTCCAAGTACAAAGTTATCATTTAAAAGTCTTGTGAATTTTATATTTTCAAGTTCTTCATCACTGAATTTACCGCCCATTTTAATGTATTTATCATAAGCACTTTCGGATATACAAAATCCTATTTTTTTTGACCTTTCGTCTTTATATATTATCGGATAATACTGTGTGACTATTAATTCATTTTTTGTACATTGTTCTTTTTCTGTCAGCCCGTAAAAATAGCCTAAATCGTAATTTCTGTAATCATCATTTGACGGCAGATATGGTATTTCGTTTTTTAAATATTCATATCTTAAGATTTTTTCTGCTATATACATGTGCTTCTTTGCGTCTTTATGTACGAAAGACAGACCTTTATATTTTGAAATATTTATATCTTTTAAACATCCGAAAAATGTTATGACAATTAACATTATTATAAAATATTTCGTTTTCGGATATGATTTTATAATGTATCCTAACATTATTATTATCGGAATAATTGCAATCATTTTATATATAAAATAAATGTTGTTATGTGATAAAAAATATCTGCATTGAGGAATTACACCAATAACCATTTCATTATTGGTCTTTCCGCATAAAATTAACGAATATATAACCGTTAACAAGCTTAGGTTGATTATAATCGGTAAAATTATATTTTTTATTTCTTTGTTTTTATATGCGAGATATATCCCAAAATATGTAATTATTAAAAATGCAATCCAATAAAAAATTTCATTACGGAAATATAATTTGAAAAAGTAATAACTAAATTCTTTTATATTTTGAATTGTTATGTTTATATTATCCATTCCTCTTGTGCCTGCGATTACTTTATATCCGGAATTATTTGTAAACATATATATTGCTGAATACAGGAAACAAACAGGAATATAAAAATAAATATTTAAATTAAATTTTAATGAATTTAAAATGTCAGCTTTATTTTTGAAAATAATGTGAATAATAATATTATAAATGATAATTAAACCGATTATTGAAGCTGTTGTATAAAAAAGAATTTCACTGGAAGTTCCGGTAATAAATCCGCAAATACAAGCAATAATTAAAGCTAAGAATTTAAGCGGATATTTTAAGCATGAAGGCTCGGATTGAGCGGATGTATTGACGTCAGCTTCCGGTGAAATATTAGATTTAGTGTCTTTTTTCAATATATTTTTGAATATGTATGAAAGGAATATTCCAAAAAATAACAATGATAAAAGATATCTGTAAAAATTGTAATTAGTTTCAAAAATCAAAGATTGAGATGAAATGACGGAAAAAAGAAAGTAAATAATAATAAAAATATATGTCAGAAAGTAATTTAATTGGTGCTGCCGCTCATCTTGAGATTGTAAGTCCGTGTTTGATTTGGGAATTCGATTGAACAAATTAATAAAACCGGAAATAATTAAAAGAGTTGAACAACATAAAATTCCCTTAATAATTCCGTGCGGAATACTGCATATAAAATCAGCGGGATGTATTTTAAGTAATAACGGAAGGAAAAAACAAAAAAATTGACACAGAAAATAACCGAAATATCCGCCTCCGTGGGTATTTCGGTATGTTCCTATTAGTGTTGAAAAAATATTATCAGAAAAAGAATAGCCGAAATCATCGCCGACAAACATATTGAAAGACCCAAAATATGTTATAAGTCCGATTAATCCTGCTGATATTAATATTGATAATATTATATATTTTTTCATGTTACCTTTTAAAAATATATTAATTTAAATAGAAATACGCAGCAAATGATTTATTTTTCTTAAGATTAAATTTTTTCTGTTATATAATCAAATTAATGGAGAATGGTATATGTTAATAGTAATGAATTCAACTGCAAGTGATAACCAAATAGATAAGGTTATTGATTTTATAAAGAAAAAAGGATTTGAAGCGCATGTTTCAAAAGGTGAAGACCATACGGTTATTGGTGCTGTCGGAAGGAAGGTTATTGATAAAAGGGATATAGAACTTCTTGACGGGGTAAAAGAAGTTATAAGAATAACATCTCCTTATAAATTAGTAAGCAGAGTATTTAAAAACGATGATACAATTATAGATGTAAACGGAGTAAAATTCGGCGGGGACTATGTAGGAATGATTGCAGGTCCATGCAGTG
>CANPXC010000051.1 GCA_947585605.1 Candidatus Gastranaerophilales bacterium
CAAAAGTCATTGCAATGAGCGATTCGAACGGATGTACGGTTGACTATAACGGTATTAACTTAAATTACATAAAAGAAATTAAAGAAGTTAAACGCGGAAGAATTAAAGAATATTTAAATTATGTTCCTTCTGCTCAATATATTGAAAATAAAGGAGGAATACCCCCTGTATATACAATCAAAGCAGATATAGTATTACCCTGTGCGACGCAAAATGATATTAATTTGGAATGCGCAAAGTTATTAGTTCAAAACGGAGTTATTGCAGTGGGTGAAGGCGCAAACATGCCTGTTACCATCGAAGCCGCACAATATTTAATCAAAAACAACATTCTTGTTGCGCCGGGTAAAGCAGCGAACGCAGGAGGTGTCGCAACTTCCGCACTTGAAATGAGCCAAAATTCAATGAGATACTTTTGGACTTTTGATGAAGTTGATAAAAAGCTTGAAGCCATTATGATTAATATATTTAAAATGTGTAAAAAAGCGGCTGATGAGTATAATTGTTCTAACAATTACGTTGTGAGTGCAAATATAGCTGCATTTAATAAATTGGCGGATGCAATGATTGAACAAGGAATTATATAATTCCGTATAACAATATTAACTTAAAAAAGCCCCGAATATGGGGCTTTTTTATTCATCAATTTCGTCTTCAAGTTCTTCTATATATTCAGCGATTTTATTAAATTCTGCATCGTCTTCAATAGCCTCAAAGGAAAATTCTTCACCTTCTTTTTTAAGTCTCATAACAAGGATTTCACCTTCTTCATCACTTTCTTTAGAGTCTGCAGGCAATAAAAGAGCATATTCAATGTCATCAACAGTTACGATATCAATAAGCTCAAAAGTAACTTTATTCCCTTCTTCATCGTAAGTTTCAATTAATTGTTCATTTTGTTGTTTTGTCATATTTTCTCACTTTCTATCAAGAAATTGTTGTAAAATTATGCAAGCGCTTTTTAAATCAACCAATTGTTTGTCTTTGGTATATTTTCTGCCTGTCTGCGCCAGAATATACTCTGCTTGACGACTTGTCAAACGTTCATCTTCAAATATAACTTCATAATCCGGTTTGAAATTTTCCGCAAAATTTATACAATCCTGAGCCTGTTCACCTATAGTGTTATTCATATTTTTAGGCAGACCGGCTACTATTTTTTTTACATTGTTATCTTTACAAATTTTTTTGATTTTTTCAATTGCTAAGTTTTCCGGCTCTCTGGATATAGTTTCAACAGGATGGGCAATAAGCCCCATTATATCGCTTATTGCTATACCTATTCTTTTTTTTCCGATATCTAATCCTATTATCTTATCCATTTATCCACTGTTTTTGAAGTATATACGTTATCTCTTCTATTTTTTTTATATTATATTTGCTTTCCGTTGTTACTTTTTTTCTGAATATATTTATCGGTTTTGAGGTTTCTTTTTCTTTATCTTTAATAATAATAAAATTATTAAATATGCTTCTTTGAATTATAATGCTTTTAAATAATTTAAAAATATCATCATTATCAATTATTTGCTGAAATTTTAAACTTGAGTCTTTTAAATCATTATATTTTAGTATGTAAACCAGCTCTTCTACCTTGTTTTTCCACAAATATGAAGTTTTTTCGTCAAAAATTTCATCGGAATACGATTTTACAAGTTCATTAACATCATTTATATTAATTTGTTCCATATTATAAATACAATCAATTAATTCCTTCAATTTTGTATTTTCATTTGAAGTTATAAACCAGCGGTATGTGTATTCCTTAGTTAGTTCCTCGGTTATTTCATCTTTTGAGTTTATAATTTCATCAGTATTACTTTTATTTTCATTTTCTTTGTAGTTTTCAGCTTTAATATCAGCTAAAAGAACATTCCAGCATATAAATTCGTAAGGGAATGTTTTATTTAAACTTTTTGTGAGTTCAAAAGCATTATCGATTTTATATTTTACATATTCGGGATTTATTTTATATTTTCCGCCTGAAGCAAAAAATTTATCAATAATTTTATCAAACTCTGCTTTTGAAATGTTAAAGAAGCCAAAACAATCAACAATTCCGCTCTTATCATTAGTAACTACTGCAGAAAATGTATATAGCTCATCATCTGTAACTCTTGAGCTTAAAAGCGCCTGATTTCCGCTTCCGTCGGGAATAGTTATATAAAATTCATACGGTTTCATTTCTTGAATTGTTGATTTAAAAAATTCTTCAGCCTTTTCCTCAGCCGCACCTGCAAGTTTAAGCTTTTTTAGCGCAGTTGCTGCAGCCTTTTTTAATGTTTCATTTTTTGATGTATCAATAATATAGTTTAAAGGCGCAAGCGCCAATGATGATTTTGAGTCAGACAATATTTCAATAATTAACAATTTAAAGTTTTCATCAAAATCAGAGTACAAAATCGGGTATACAATATTTGCAAGCACATCTCCGTTATAATCTTGTTTTAAAGACTCAAGAAGTAATGTTTTGTCGTTATTATTAACGGTATAAACAAAATCAAGGAAATCCAGCATAGCTTCGGGATTAAATCTGGCCTTTTCAAGAAGTCTTTCGGTTTCTAAATCCAAAACTTCTTCCGGATTATCAAAATATTGCGGAATAGCGTCAACGGCGGCAGAAGAATCAGCGGTTCTTAGCAATTGCACCAATTTATACTTTAAATCATCTGTATATGATTGGGATTGAAGCATTTCAAATATTTTATCGGTTAAATATTCACTCGGGACAAGACTTGTTATAATATAGCCTGTAAATATATATTCAGACTCGTTCATTTTTAAATATTCTTTAATAAAAATATCAAAGAGAGCTTTTTTATCTTCTATTTGAGCTAATTCTTCGTTTATTTTATCGGCTAACTCTTTATTAAAATTATCAGCAGCTTTTATTTCACTGACAGCCGAAAGAACTTTAGCTCTTATTTGCAGCTTTGATAATTCTGCCATTATTTAATCTTGCTCCAAAATATATCCAATATTTTTTGTGCTTCGCCGGAAGGCAGTTTATCCTCCAAAATAAGGTACTGTACAGCAATCATTGTACATTCCGAACAAATATTTACACCCGGTCCCTGAACCATTTTTACGACTTGAGTATTTGGCCTGCCGCAGAAACTGCAATATATGGGTTCCTGACCTGTCGTTTTTTCTTCTTTTGATACCTCTTTATTTTTACTTCTTGCATTTTTTAAAGATACTATTTTTTCAGAATCACTCATGATTATCTCTTACTTTTTATATACTCCAAATATTGTATACTATTTTAAAAATATTGCAAAATTTTCAATTTAAGTTTATATTATTAAACATTATGTTGTATAAATTTAAATATCAACATAATTTATTTTACAGGGGAAATCAAATGAAGAAAGTTTTGTTATTATTTACAATACTGTTTGTATCGGTAATAACAACTGCATGTATAAATAATTTTGCAATACAGGAACTAAATAATAAAGCTGCGGCTTATATGGATAAAGGGGATACACAAACCGCAATATGCAGATTAAAATCCAGCTTGGATTTGGATTCTGAAGTTTATCAAACTCATTATAATTTAGCTATTGCATACAGCGACATAGGAAATTATGAACAAGCAATAGAAGAAGCACAGACAGCATTAAAATTAAAAGAAGATTTAAATGACGCGTATTATACAATTGCAGTTGCAAAAGAAGCTTTAGCTTATAAATTAATTGAAAATGAAGAAGGAACAATAAATACGCAAGACCTTGCACCGGATGTAATTGTTAAATTTAATGATATGGCACAAGAAGCCATTGATACTTATAATGAATATCTTGTAAAGAAAGTTGACGCAGCGGAAACTGAACAAATTAACGCAAAAATAACGGAATTAAATAACCGAATTAAAGAATATACACAATTCCTTGATAAAAATGCCGTTGAAACACAAGATAAAGTTCTGACAGAAATCAATGATACACAGCAAAGTTCCGCTGATGGCGCAGATGTCAATATTTCAGAAGATAATAACAACGAGAATACAAATAGTGAAGAAAAAAATTAATGTTTAAATCACCGGGACATATAGCTTTCAGTTTTTCTTCAATAGATATACATTGGTACGGAATTATAATGTCCTTGTCTATTTTGGCGGGATTATTCGTAATCTTATATTACAGAAAAAAGTATTTTAAAGATATTTCGGCAGATACTATTTGTGATATTACATTTTTACTGATAATTTTTGGAATTATTTTTGCAAGATTATATTATGTCATCTTAGATTACAAGTATTTTTTAAAAAATATATGGGAAATTTTTGCGGTTTGGAACGGCGGAATTTCAATACATGGAGCCATATTTGGCGGTGTATTAATAGGGTATTTGTATGCAAAAGATAACAAATTAAACTTTTTAAGATATGCTGATTTGTTTTCAATTGGTTTAAGCGCCGGACAAGTAATCGGAAGGTGGGGAAATTTCTTTAATTCCGAGGCATTCGGTCTGCCTTGTAATTTGCCCTGGAAGTTATATATTCCTTATCCTTTAAGACCATTGGAATACAAAAATATCGAATTTTTTCATCCTGCGTTTTTATATGAATCAATTTTAAATTTTATTGTTCTTATAATATTGATTTATATACTGAAAAAAGGCGGAGAAAACAGAAAAAACGGTGTAATTTTCTTCTCTTACATTATTTTATATTCAATAGTCAGGATTGCAACAGAAAGCATAAGAGTTGACAGTGTATTAAATATATACGGATTTCACATTGCGCATATCGTATCAATAATATTAATAATTATCGGTGTTTGCGGTTTATTTAAAATTTTAAATCAAAAAACTTCATAAATTTTTTAAATATATGCAGTTTGTTTTATAATGTAGAAATGAAGAAAAAATATATTTGGTTAACAGAAATATTTGTATGGCTGCTTATACTTTCCGGCGGTTTTTATTATTTTATATACAATACGTCAATAAAACCGAATGCAATAAACACATATTACATGTTTTTTGATGACGCTGACGGACTTATAAAAGGTTCACCCGTCAGACTTATGGGAATTAACATAGGATATGTAAGAGATGTAAAAATATTTGATAATAAAGTATTTATTTCATTTCTTGTTACAAAAGAAAATGTAAACATTCCCAAGCATGCGACAGCTTCAGTGGAGTTTTACGGGCTGGGAGGTTCAACGTCATTGGAAATAAATCCTTCGACTTCCAATGAAAATGAAACAGGAGAATTAATGCTGAAAGGCAAATCATACAGAGTACAAGATTTTTGGGACGGTCAAGTTCAGGTGGCTGATGTAATGATTAACATATACGGCAGTTTCGGCAGAACCATAAAGCGTACCGACTTATTAAACCATAAGGACTATTTAAAACAAAGTGCATTAATAAATGCAATAAGCGAAAAGACGGGTGAAATAAATTCAGCACAGTCGGTAGTTATATACAAATTGACCGAAGATATTATGAAACAATCAGGAGAATTGCCGCCATTGCCTCAAGAAGCTGATTTATCGGAGGAGTAAGACAGATGAATAGTTATAAAAATGTATATGTAGTTAATCATCCTTTATGCAGCCATAATTTATCAATTATAAGAGATAAAAATACAAAAGCAGAAGTTTTCAGAAACGCTATCAGAAGGATTACATATTTACTTTTTTATAAAGCTACGGAAGACTTGCCGCTTGAAGATTGCAAGGTTATAACTCCCTTGGAAGAATGTAATTGCAAACGTATAAATTCCGAGAAAGAAATAATAATAGCTCCAATACTTAGAGCGGGATTAATTTTTTCTGATATTGCAAATGAAATAATGCCGTTTGCAACGGTAAGACATATCGGTATGTATCGTGATGAAGACACGCTGACACCTGTTTGGTATTACAACAAAATCCCGATAGAAATTGAAAATCCGCGGGATAAAATAGTATTAATACTTGATCCCATGCTTGCTACGGGGAATTCCGCAATTGACGCAATAAAATTATTTTCAAGCAAAAAAATTCCGCAAAATAATATCAGATTTATAAGTTTAATCAGTGCGCCCGAAGGACTGGAAAAAGTGGGGAATATGTTCAGCGAAGTTAAAATATACACAGCCTCAATTGATAATTGTTTAAATGACTTCGGCTATATACGTCCCGGGCTTGGTGATGCGGGCGACAGAATATTTAATACGGTAGAAAATTAATGTTTTATTTTGATAATTTCCATGGAAAAAAGATTTTAAAATCATCTTTATTAAGCAATTATGACTGTTTTTTTACGACCAGAGATTTTGTCCTTACACCTGCGCAAAGAGAGGATTTGACTCTGATTGCAGAAAATAACATGAATTTATTAAAATCAGAATTAAACACATCCCAAATCATTACTGCAAAACAAACTCACTCTGACAACATAAAAGTATTTACCGGAAACAATTTTTATAACGATGATACCGACGCATTAATATCAAATACGGAAAATTCAGTTATAATGTTAAATTATGCGGATTGCGTTCCCGTAATTTTGTACAGCAAAAAGGATAATGCAGGTGCTGTCATTCATGCCGGCTGGCGCGGAACATCAAAAAAGATTACAGAGAAAACCTTAATAAAAATGGGAAATGAATTAAACATAAAAGCCGAAAACATCACGGCATTAATAGGGCCTGCGATAGGGAAATGCTGTTTTGAAACTGATGAAGATGTTTTTAATCAATTAGCAGATGAAAAATGTTCAAAAGTTTTTTATAATAAATTAAACAACAAATATTTTATAGATTTAAAATTATTAAATGCTAACCAATTGGAGCGTAACGGAGTTGAAAATATAGACATTTGTGAGTATTGCACATGCTGTATGTCTGATATATTTTTTTCTTATAGAAAAGAAAAAGGTATAACGGCAAGACACTCTGCCATAATAAAAATAAAAGGGGATAAAATATGTCAGTAATTGAAAAACTAGCTATAATTTCAGATACAATAACAAAAGTTATGAATTATGTTGTATCAAATGAAGTTGTAAAACCTGATTTTGAGGAGTATCTTGCAACAATATCAAAAAGGAACGGTGCAAATCCTAATATTCAAGCTGCTTTGATACCTTATATATTTGAAAGACGACTTACAAAAGATAGAAAAACAATAATACAATTATTTGAAGACGATAATAAAGATTTAACAGAGGAAGTAAAATCAATATTAGAGTCACTTTCCAAGTCTATGTCGTCGGTTTATGAAGTAAGAAGGGTGCTTAGCAACGGATTTGAGCTTTATAATTTAATTAATGAAAAATTATATAAAGTATTGTCATTGGTAAAAATGAATAATTTCAGAGGTATAACTCCGGGACAATATGCATTATGCAGGATATTCCCGATGAAAGACGAATATTATCTGCTTGAAATATCAAATGTTTTATCAAGCATTAACCGTGATGATGTTTATAAGTATGCAATAGCAAAAATCATAGAAAAACCTGAGGACGCATACGAAGAAAATCCTAAAAAGCTTGAACAAATAGAAGCCTTGGTAAAAGATTTCGGCGAAAAGTTTATAAAATGTTTTGGTTCAGACGAGGTTATTACAACAAATTTATATACGGATAACCTTATAAATATGTTTAATACTTATTGTGATGACGGTGTTTTACCCGACAAATCAGAGATTGAAGCAAATATAAAACAGGTTGAAAATAACAGATATTTCACTGTTTCCGATTTCAAAAATTCATACTCGGATTTTATGGAAAAGTCCTTAGAAGGCTTTTCTTCTCACTCAAGCGTTTATGATATTGGAATTATCTATGATAAAGAATTAGGACTTTTTGTTCTTCCCTTTTATCAAACGTTTGAGAAGATATATGAAGCTGAAGATTATAAGTCTGTTCAAGGTTATAAAGACTGTGTTAAAAATTTCCTTGAGAATGATAAAGTCAGCGCAAATATTATAAAAAGAGTAGCTTCTAAATATCCCAACTTTATGGAAAGAACAAACGAAATATTACAAACATCATACACTTTAGATGAACTTTTAAATTACTATAAATCCGATTCCGTAGAAAAGAAGATATATTCATCCGCAAGCGTTCTTTATGCTTCTAAGATATTTGAACAAATGATGAACAGCGTAAGTTTAAAAGAAGAAAATAGACCCAAAGAGGGAATAGATTATTCACACGTAGGCAGGAATGACAAATGTCCTTGCGGAAGCGGAAAAAAGTATAAAAATTGCTGTATGCCCAAAGAATAGCTCTTATAAGTTACAATATATTGAAATACAAAATAAATTATTGCAATATGTTGTAATTTGAATTAAAATATTCTTGTAATTTCTAACTTTTTATAAGTCAAAAAGAATTGCCGCAATGCTATTTTTAAAAACAAGCAAAGCGCGGCTCTCTCAATTTAAGAGAATTTTGACTATCGGCGGGGCAATACTGTTCTGCCCTTCTTATTATATTTTTTGCTGCAGATAAGCATTAACAATATCATGATACTTTACATTTTTCTTGTAGCTTTTTAGGTAACTGAAGATTTATAAAATTTACAAAATTCTTTTATATTACACTTACCGCAATCAGGTTTAGAGGGTTTGCAAATATTCTGCCCCAATGTTACAAAAAGAGTATTTATTTCACTCCAGCATTTTTTGGGGAGATTGTTTTTAAGCGCAAATTCAGTTTCTTCCGGTTCTTTTGTACAAACGAGTCCAAGCCTGTTAGAAATTCTGTGAACATGAACATCCACGCAAATACTCGGCAAGCCATACCCTTTCGATTGCACTAAATTGGCTGTTTTTCTGCCTACACCTTTAAATTTTACAAGTTCATCAATTTCCTTGGGAACAATATTTTTGTGATTATAATAAAGTTCTCGTGCTATTTCTAATATCTGTCCGGCTTTATTTTTGTAAAATCCGACGGGATATATGGCTTTTTCAAGGTCTTCAAGTTTAACGTTTAAAAAATCTTTCGGCGTTTTTCCCAGTTTAAGCATGCGCATTGTTGCGGGATATGTTGTTTTGTCATTTGTTCTTAATGATAAAATGCAGGCAATAAGCACTATAAACGGGTCATGAATATCTTCCATAAACTTAACAAACTCAGTTTGAGGCAAATTCATTTTCTTAATTCCGTCAATAATTTTATTAAAATTCTTAATCATATAAGTAATTTTATATGATTTTATTCAAAATTCAAAATCATTAAAAAACAGAACCGCAGTTTATATTTTTGCGGTTCTGTATATATTTTACATGAATTAATTTTTTATAGCATTGTGGCAGCATTGGCTTTTTGACGTTCATAAGCTTCTTTTTGTTTAGCATATTCAGGATGTTCTGCCGTGTATGTTTTTTCTAAATTTTCCATATATTCTTGCTTTTCTCTTTGCCATTTAACATATTCCGGATCCTCAGAGCCTGCAGTTATTGAGAGAGTGCAAGGACCAACATGTTCAGGGGCTTTATGAGGCGGAGCAGGATGTAATTTATTATATTCCTCAGATTTTTCTGCCATATATTTATTATGTTCTTTATATTCATCCGTTTGCGGAGGCGCTACATGTACACCGCTCAACGGATTACCGATAATAGGAAACTCTTTCATATAATCTTCTACTGTTTTTTCAGTTTGAGTTTCTCCGGTGTTGAAAATTTTTAAAATTTTTTCTTTTAATTTTTCAACTTCTGCTTCTTTTAACTTATCTTCCATAAATTCTATGAAATCTTCATTCTCAGTTTTATCAACCTCAAATAAAGCATTAATTTCTTTATCTTCAGCTGCGGTTTCTTTTTTTTCAACTCCTTTTGTTAAATCCGATTTAACATTATAAGCTGAAATGTTTGGATTGTTATCTACCATAATTTTCTCCTTATTTTGTACCTTTTTTATTTATCGGTCGGGGGGGGGAAACTTAAGTCTGTAATTTTATTTTTTTACAAAATTTAACATTAGTATTTAAATGTAATAAATAAATAAATAAAACTAAAAAACTTTATGATATATTATTAAAAGAATGGGCTTAAGAATGGGGAAATTAAAATGTTTGAAAAATACTTTTCTAAAAGGATAAAGAATACACCGTCATCATTTATAAGAGAAATATTAAAAGTAACACAGAGTCCCGAGATTATATCGTTTGCAGGCGGACTTCCTAACCCGATTTCTTTTCCTCAAGAAGAATTAAAAGTTTCAATGAACCGCATTGCAGATAAATTCGGTGCAAAAATATATCAATATTCAACAACAATGGGGCTTGACAGCCTTCGCCAATATATTGTCGACAGGTACAAAAAAATCTGGGGAATGGATATAACAATAGAAAATGTTATTATTACAACAGGTTCACAGCAGGCGCTTGACCTTATAGGTAAAGTTTTTGTTGATGAAGGCGATAACATAATGGTTGAAAAGCCCTCCTATTTAGGTCTGTTACAAGCATTTTGCATGTACAGAGCAAATTTTGTTCAAACAAAACTAAATGACGACGGACTTGATATTGATGATTTAAAACATACACTAAAAACTTATAAGCCCAAAGCTGCTTATTTAATACCTAACTTTCAAAATCCTACGGGCTTAACCTATACAAACGAAAACAGAAAACAAGTTTTTGAAGCAATTAAAGATGAAGATATGATTTTGGTTCAAGATGACCCGTATGGTGAACTCCGATTTGAAGAAGGCGAAAGAATACCTTATATCGGATTAAATCAAAGTGAAAAAAATATTTATTTGGGGTCTTTCTCTAAAATAGTAACTCCGGGAATGAGATTAGGGTACATTATTGCAAATAAAGAAATTATCAAAATGATTGAAACGGCAAAACAAGCTTCTGATTTACATTCAAATATATTCGGACAATATTTGATTTCTGATTATTTATACAATAATGATCTTGATAAACACATTGAAAAAATTAAAAAATTATATAAATCACAAGCCAACGCAATGGTTAACGCAATGGAGGAATTCTTCCCCAAAACGGTTAAATTTACTCATCCAAAAGGCGGTATGTTTACCTGGGTAACAATAGAGGAAGGCAAATCCGTAACGGAATTATTTAATAAAGCGATTGCTAAAAAAGTAGCATTTGTTCCCGGTCATCCTTTTTATGTTAATCCTCAAAATGTAAATACATTAAGGCTTAACTATACCAACGCGAATGAAGAAACAATACAAATCGGTATTAAAAGATTATCTGAAGCGCTGAAAGAAATTTAGCGGAATGTCACGAAATATTAAAACTTCCGTCTTTTGGATTTTAGTAATACAATAAAAAGGAGGAGGCTTTTAATTTCATGAAAGATATAATAATTAAAATATCAGGGACATCCGGACAGGGGATAATAAGCTCAGGTGATATTTTATCTTATGCCACTGCAAGAAAAGGCTACTATGTTACGACCTATAGAGCTTTTCCTTCCGAAATAAGAGGCGACGGAAAGTGTTATTATACTTTAAGAATTAGTGAACACAAAGCATTAACGGCAACGGGCGAAACCGATATTCTTGTATGTCTTGATGAAGACACTGTTTTTGAAGGAATAAATAATATAAAACAAGGCGGAATATTAATATATGACAGCAATTTGACGTTTGAAAATTCCCCGAAAAGAGATGATATTTTAATATATCCGGTACCGTTAAAAGATACAGCAAAAGAAGTCGGTTCGGAACGTTCAAGAAACATGGTTGCGCTGGGAATAGTTGTCGGTATATTAAAAAATCTTCATTTAGAAGAACAAATATTAAAAGATATTGAATTAAGATATAAATTAAAATCACAAGAAATTATTGAATTAAACAAAAAATCTCTTAACGCAGGTCTTGAGTATTGCCAAAACAGGCTCGAAAGAAAAGATAATTATTTAAATGTTGAAATGAAGTCAACAGGTGCAAAACTTATAATGTCGGGGAATGAAGCTATCGGGCTTGCCGCGATTGCTGCAGGCTGCAGATTTTTTGCGGGATATCCGATTACTCCCGCG
>CANPXC010000052.1 GCA_947585605.1 Candidatus Gastranaerophilales bacterium
TGATGTTATCATCTGTCAAATCGTCTGTTCTTAAATCTTCGGATATACCGCAAGCTGCTAAGATTTTAGCACTTCTGGCAGGTCCTATTCCGTAGATATAGGTCAATGCGATTATCATTCTTTTATTACGAGGTAAATCTACCCCCGCAAGTCTTGCCATAGTCTCTCCTTTTATTATATTTTACTTGGTTGTTTGTTGTTTTTTCTTTGGGCGCCGCGCAACTCTTAACTTTGAACCGGCTCTGCCGGCGCCTTTAAAGTTTTGTTTAACTTATTTATATTTAATCCAACTTTAAACCGGCTCTGCCGGCCGTCCGCAATTTCGCTGTCTTGAAATTGCTTTTCGCTCGGTCTGTTATTAGTTTGCCTTTGGCTGTCCTGATTATTCGCCCTGCTTGTCCCTTCATTCCGCTTCGGAATTTCATTCCTGTCGCTCCATCGGGACTTCGCTTTGTTACGGGTTTCGCTTCGCTTCACCCTAGCGAAAATCAGCCTTGTCTTTGTTTATGTTTCGGGTTTTCGCAAATTATTGCTACTCTGCCCTTTCTTTTTATTACTTTGCATTTGTCGCAAAGCGGTTTTACTGATGCTTTTACTTTCATAAATTTTTCCTTTATTTATTTTCTGTGTTCTTATTTTAATCTGTATGTTATTCTGCCTCTGGTTAAATCGTATGGGGTCATCTCTACTTTTACTTTATCTCCCGGTAATATCTTTATAAAATTCTTTCTGATTTTTCCCGATATATGTGCCAGTATCTCATGACCATTCTCTAAACCTACTCGAAACATCGCGTTCGGCAGTGATTCTATTATCGTTCCTTCAAATTCAATTACGTCTTTTGACATTTTTTCCTCTTTAATTGACGGTCAATAAAAATATCGTACATGTTAAATTTTTCAAATCAACCCTTTTTTCCTACATTATTTCTATTTTTACCTCCTTCTTTTATAAATTTCTTCGATTGTTTTTATAAAGTTAAGAAACTCAGCCTTTTTTTGCTAATCTCGTAAACATCTGTTTTCATTATTTTTTCAGCAATTTGTAAATTTTTCTTAACATGTTATAAGTTTTCTATCGTTTTTTAAACAATCAGAAATTTGTCTTTATATAATTTTTCTTATATTATTATTTTGTTAATATTTACTTGAAAATTATTCACACAAAATTTTAATTCGGCGGCTTTTAGCTGTTAAGTCTTACCTAAGCGCAGTATAGTTCAGGCTCATTATATGAAAAAGTTTTTTAAAATATTTTCAATCATAACGGTTAACATATTACTTCTAATTATATTATTGTTTATTAGCGATTTTATATTGTATAAATTAACTGTTAATCCAAAAAAATATTTTGAGGAAAATCCTTTATCTGATTCTATTCCTAAATTTCATTATGAATTAAAAGAACCAAATATTACTTTTATTGAACTTGATGACTATTTTGACGGACAAGATGACATATCAAGAGGCAGAAAACCCGCCGGGCTTCAATACTGTTCCGAAGCTAAAAAAAATAATTGCCATCCGATTGTTTTATTCGGCGATTCTTTTGCTCACGGACAGTACCTTCACTACAATCAAAACTTTGGTTTTAAGCTTTCCAATGCTTTAAAAAGACCAGTTTACATACGTGCTATCCCCGGGTCAGGCATTCAACACATGTATTATCAGGTGTCCGATGATATGGTTAAATCTTTCTATGACCAAGTTCCGCCTACTGATACGGTCTTTTATATTTTAATTGATGACCACTTTCTCAGAATGATGATTTTTAGTGATTTTGATATCCCGGGTGGTCATGTATTCTTAAGATACACGTTAAAAAATCACAAATTAATTAAAGATAATTATCAAAATAAATTCCTTAATTTACTTAAAGCAAGTTACACTATAAGGGCTGTTAATTTAAAATATTTGGATTTTATTTTAAAAAACAACTTGTGTGCCGATAAATTAACAGACTTTATGCTTGAATATTTTGTTCAAACAAGAAGTATTCTTGAGAAAAAATGGAATAAAAAAATTAATTTTACGGTTATTTTTTACGATAATGATGAGATAAATTATAAAAATCTTCTCAGAAAGAAGCTTGAAGATAATAATTTTACGGTAATTGATACGGATGAATTAACAAATGAAGATTTAAATTCCGAAAAATATTTAATGCAGGATAATCTTCATCCGACTGAAGCCGCATGGGATTTACTTACTCCTCTCATAATAAAAAAAGCAAAACTATAGGGAATTAAAAATGAAAAAATTCTATATTATTTTATTAAATATTATTTTTATAGTTGCAGGTTTAATTATTTTTGATTACTGTTTTTACACTTATTTTGTTTCTTATGAAAGAAAAGATTTAAGTTATAACGTCCAAAAATATATTAACAGTCATAAAATTCTTAGTTTTGATGATGTATATAAAAGCAAAAAGGCAGCGGGATTTTTCAGGGACAGAATTGTTAAGACTTCCTTCCCGAAAGCACCTGTTTTAATATTCGGCGGTTCTTTCGGTTACGGTTTTTTATTGGATAAAGAACAATCATTTTCTTACAAACTTTCCAAATTAACAAACACTAGCGTATATAACAGGTCTATTCCAAGCTATGGTATTCAAATAGTACCTTATATGTTGGAAAAGTATAATTTGGAAAAAGAAATTACTCCTAATCCGAAATATATTATTTATGTTTTTATTGATAATCATATTTTCAGACTGTACAGAAAAATAATGGCGGCTAATGAGGCCTATTTAGATATCAGATATAAAAAGACTAAAACCGGTTTAGAGCTTGTTAAACCATTATATTTCCCTTACAGATTTTCATTTATAAGATTTTTAGAAGACCGTATTCGTTGGGAGTTATATCAAAATAGCGATGTAGATAACAATTTTGACTTTATGAAACTTCATTTTTTGTTAATGAAATCTGTTATAAAAAAGAAGTTTCCTAATTCAAAATTAGTTATATTAAAGTATCACGATACGTACGATAAAAGAATTTTAAAAAACAGAAGATGGAAAGAGCTTGAAAAAGAAGGGATTATAGTTATCGATAGCAACAAACTAACAGGTAAAGACTTATGTGCTAAGGAGTTTAAATCCTCTGATAATATACATCCCAACGAAAAAGCTTGGGATTTAATAGTCCCCGCGTTAGTGAAAAAGTTAGAATTATGATATTATGGATTTATGAAAAAATTTTTAAATATAATTTTTGTTATTTTTATTAATTTAATTATCTTATCTGCTTTAATTTTAGTCTTGGATTATTCAACATATAATCATTATAAAGATATTTTTTATAACACGCACCCGAAAAATCACAATATAAATAAATTCGGCTATGATTTTTCAATGCCCTGTTATATTAATGACTTAAGCGGTTTTTACAACGGAATAAATGATAATTTTATGGGAAGAAAGCCCGACGGACTTCAATACTGCTCCGAAAAAAACAATGGTAATTGTAAGCCCATTGTTGTTTTTGGAGGTTCATTCGCTTACGGGCAATATTTAAAATACAATCAAACATTTAGTTACAAGTTATCGCAAAAGCTTAAACGCCCTGTTTATAACAGAGGGATTGTTGGCGGAAGCTGGCATTTAATGTATTTTCAAACTAATGATACATTGGGTAAAAGCTTTTATACTGATGTTCCTCCATCTGATACCGTTATTTACATTATGATTAATGACCATTTCAGACGTACTTTACTTTATTATTTCGATATTTTAGACCCCATAGCTTATCCGCATTATAAATACAGTAACGGTAAATTTGTAATGGATAATTACAAAAATTTCCCAGTTGCTTTTATTAATTCTTTATATTTTGTTAAAGCTTTAAATCACATTTATGCTGATAGTTACATATTTAAGCAAAAAAATTATGAAAAATTATCGGAAGAAGCTTTAAAATATTTTATTTTATCAAAAAACGAATTAGAAAAACACGCGGGGAAAAAGGTTAATTTTATTGTTATTCTGTATGATACCTGGCAGCTTGATATTTCCGATATTTTAAAAGAAAAGCTTGAAAAAAACGGATTTACGGTTATACAAGTAAGCAAATTAATGAATATTGATTTAAATGCGCCTAAATATATGATGCAGGATAATCTGCACCCAACCGAAGCCGCTTGGGATTTATTTATTCCGGAGTTTTTGAAAAAGGTCAATTTAAATTAAATGCCGAAACGGGAATAAATCTGTTCTATATTTTTGAGGTAATCGTCAATATCAAAACAAGAATTAATTTCCGCGGGTGTTAATTTGGATATAACTTCTTCATCCTTTAAAAGGTTATCGATAAAGCTTCCGTTATTATTAAACGCGTCAAGAGCATTTTTTTGAACAAGTTTATAAGCTTCTTCACGTAAAAGCCCTTTTTCACAAAGCTTTAACAGAACTTTTTGAGAGAATACTATTCCTCCGAATTTTTTAGTATTTTGCAGCATATTTTCTTTATGAACAACAAGATTTTTTATTACATCATTCAGTCTTGCAAGCATATAATCCGTTAAAATCGTTGTATCCGGGAAAATAATTCTCTCAACACTTGAATGAGAAATATCCCGTTCATGCCAAAGCGCAATATTCTCAAGCGCAGCAAGTGAGTCAGAACGAACTACTCTTGACAATCCCGTTAAATTTTCGCCAGATATCGGATTTTTTTTATGCGGCATGGCAGATGACCCCTTCTGCCCTTCTCTAAAACCTTCTTCGACTTCGGATACTTCGGTTCTTTGAAGATGGCGCAGCTCAACCGCAATTTGTTCTATTACACTGCCAATTACTGCTAATGATTGGATAAAACGGGCATGAATGTCACGCGCAATTACTTGGGTGGAAAATTTTGCGGGTTTTAATCCTAAATATCCGCAGGCTAATTTTTCAACTTCGGGGTTAATATTGCTATATGTACCAACCGGCCCTGACATTTGACCGACCAATGCTTCGTCAAGCGCATATTTAAAACTGCGTTTTGCTCTTTCAAATAAATCAATCCAGCCGCAAAGTTTAACTCCGAAGGTCATCGGCTCTGCGTGAATACCGTGAGAACGCCCTATACATACAGTTTTTTTGTGTTCTTTTGCTTTTTCTTTTATTGTTGAAATGATTTCATCCAAATCTTTTAAAATTATATCTCCGCTGTCTTTCATTTGCAGAGCCAAAGCTGTATCAATAACATCGGAACTTGTAAGCCCCATGTGCATATATCTTGAATTATCACCGATGTTTTCATTCACGTTTGTAAGAAATGCTATTACGTCATGGCGGACTTCTTTTTCTATTTCATCAATTCTTTCAACGCTGAAAGAGGCGTTTTTTAAGATACATTCAAGCGCACTGTCAGGAATTACCCCAAGTTTATTGTATGCTTTGCAAACGGCAAGCTCGACCTCCAGATAGTATTGAAATTTAGTATTTAAATCCCAAATCTTTTTCATTTTATCGCGTGAATATCTGTCAATCATAAAAACTTCCTTTTTCAATTCTTTTATTTTACAATAACAGTTAAATGAGTTCAAGAATGGTTAAAGGAGCAAAAATGACGCAAAGACAACCGTTTTTTTATGATATTACCCTGCGTGACGGAAATCAGTCATTAAAAAAACCTTGGAATACATACGAAAAAGAAGTAATTTTTAACCACTTGAAAGAACTCGGAGTTCAAGGGATTGAGGTGGGGTTTGCAGCTGCTTCTGAAATGGATTTTGAAGCATGCGCTCATTTAGCTTCAATTGCACCTGATAATATTGTTATTTCGGCACTTGCAAGATGTGTTGAAAACGATATTATAAAGGCGGCTGAAGCAATAAAAGCAGCGCCGAAACAGAGAATTCATACATTTATTGCAATGAGTCCTTTTAACATGCGCTATGTGTTAAATAAATCTCCCGAACAAGTCAAAAAACAGGCAATAGAAGCTGTAGAATTTGCTAAAAAAACAATAGGCAGCCGCGGCGAAGTGCAATTTTCCGTTGAACACTTTGGGGATTGCGCCGAAAATATTGACTTTGTTATAGATACTCTTAAGCAAATAGTAATAGCGGGAGCAAATGTTATCAATCTGCCTAATACCGTTGAAAGAACACGTCCTAAAACATTTATTAATCTGGTTGAAAAAGTATATAATTCATTGCCGAAAGATATTATAATTTCCGTTCATAACCATAATGATTTGGGAATGGCAACTGCAGTAACGGTAGAAAGCTATTTTGCCGGAGCGCTTCAGCTTGAATGCGCACTAAACGGTTTAGGTGAACGCGCGGGGAATACAAATATGTATGAAGTAGCTGTTGCACTGCATAATTCCGGTGTCGATGTTCCCTTAAATCTTTCTAAAATATATGAACTTGCGCTGACAATATCCGATATGTCAAACGTTAAGATATACGAAAAAGCTCCGTTAATAGGGCCTGACGCTTTAGCTCACAGAAGCGGAATTCATCAGGACGGTGCTGTAAAGACAAAAGATATGGAAAAAGGTGCATACAGACCTATTCATCCGTCATTAATCGGAAGAAAAGATGATGAAAAATTAGGTTTTACTTCTCAATCGGGCAAAACAGCGGTATTTGAAATTATAACCGAAGCCGGTTATCCTATTACACTTCAGGAAGCTCAACGTATTGCTCCTTATGCAAAAGAAATTGCGGAAAAAATCGGCGAGCTTACCACCAAAAATATTATTGATATTTACTTTAAGCAGGTATTCAATATTGAAGGTGCTTTTGTTTTATGCAATATGGAAAAAATTGAAAGCGGAATTAATCTTCATTTCAAGTATAACGATAAAGAGTTTGATATTGAAGTCGCCGGCAACGGCCCTGTAGACGCTTGTATTAAAGCAATTCAAAAAGCAGGATTTAATTGTGATTTATTACATTATGAACAGCAGGCATTAAATGAAGAATTAATGGGGTCAGGTGCTACCGCTATGAGTATTATGCACTTTAAAGCGCCGAACGGTCAGACTGTTATTTCCAGAGGAATGGATGAAAGCACAATAAAAGCTAATATTAAAGCTATATTTAACGGATTAAACATCATTGAAAACCTTTATAAAATAAAAGGCTGAAAATATGAAAAAAATCATTTCATTATTAATAATTTTAAACTTGCTGCTGGCATATTCTTTACCTGCCGCAGCATTTTCACCTCATTTTATAACTAATGAAAAAATAACAGACTTAATACAAACAGAAAATATTGTAACCAAGGATGTTGAAAAACAGCTAAAATCCGCCATAACAAAAATCTACGGTGAAAATCAAACGGATGAAATATATGTAAATATTTTAAAAATAATAAAAGAGTCACGCCAAAAAAGGGATAAAAATTTAAAAAATGATGACTTAAACCGCCCTGATGATTGGTACAAGGATGAAATAATATACATGTTTTACGTTGACCGCTTTGGTGTTGATGATGATATGAAGCCTAATACTTTTAAAAAATCATTAAAAATGCTGCGTTATTTAAAAGAATTGGGTGTTACAACAATATATATGCTTCCGTTTGCGGATTCTCCCATGGGCGACGCGGGTTTTGACGTCCGTAATCCGCGTGATGTCAGAAAAGATTTGGGAGGAATGAGTGAATTTATAAGGTTTATTACGGAAGCAAAACATCAAGGTTTTAAAATAAAATCAGACTTAGTTTTAAACCACTTTTCGGATAAACATGAATGGTTTGAAAACCTTCAAAACGGTGATTTATCCAAACTTAATTATTTTGTCGTATCGGAGAATGAGCCTCAAAAAACGATTTATAAAGATGAAAAACTCGGTTATATAGCCGAATATAAACATAAAAGCGGTAAAATATCCAAACGCAGATTAATATTCCCCGATATAACAGATACCCATTACCGCAAAGTAACTATCGACGGTAATGACTATTATTTTTATCATACGTTTTACCCGTTTCAACTTGATATTAATTGGGAAAATCCTGAAGTCTTATACTATAACTTAAATACAATAGCATTTTGGGCAAATCTTGGAATTGATATTTTTAGAATGGACGCTATTCCTTACCTTATAAAAGAAGAAGGAACAAACGGAGAAAATAATCCTAAAACTCACGAAATTATAAAAATATTAAGTATATTCTTACAAGAAGTTGCACCCAGAAGTGTAATTCAGGCGGAAGCATGCCAGCCGCCCAAAAAAATTATTGATTATTTCGGCACCGAAAGAAAAATAGAAGTTGATATAGACGGAGAGCAAAAGGAATTAACCAGAACAAATGAAGTTCAAATTGCGTATCATTTTCCATACATGCCTGCAATATGGGCAACAATGGTAGCCGGCGACAGCAGATATTTCTGGAAAACGCACAAACAAACACCTCAAATTCCGAGTTCAGCAAGCTGGGCAATGTTTTTAAGAGTTCATGACGAGTTAACTCTTGAAATGGTTAATCAAAAAACAAGAGAACTCTTATACGATGATTTGGCGGATAAAGGTGCGGAATTTAGAAAAGGCTTTGGCGTGAGCGGCAGAATGGCGGATTTTCTTGATAATAATCCGGACAGAATAACCATGGCTTTTGCAATTCTCCTTTCTTTAAAAGGAATTCCGATAATATACTATGGAGATGAAATAGGTATAAGGAATAATTTTTCTTATGCAGCAAGATGGGCAAAAATTCGTGAAAGAAGAAACAAAAAAACAACAAAAGATGATATGTTATCATACTTTGACAGCCGTGATATTCACAGAAGCGCAATAACCGAAAATACATTTTATAGAGCAGCCCAAGGAAATAATTCATTTAAAAGCAAAATATATAAGGAAGTAAAACGACTCATAGAAGTAAGAAAAAATTATCCCACTATGTCACGCGGTGATTTTATTGAAGTAAAATCCGATAAAAATGAAGTTTTTTCTTATATGAGAACCGGAAAATATGATAAAATATTGATTGTAAACAATTTATCCGATGATAAAGTCTTTGCTGAATTGGATAGCAGCTTATTCAATTTTACACAAAACAATACGGAATTGAATATGCAAGAATTAATAACAAAACAACAAAAAAAATTCCCCGTAAGAAATAAAAAGCTTATTATAAAACTCCGTCCGTATGAAACAATGTGGTTGAGCTTTAAAAAATAAATTAAATAATTTATACAAAAAATCATTAGGTAAAAACCTAATGATTTTTCTGTAAGTATTTTATAAAACTATTTAACCACTTTGGTAATTTGTTCGGTTATATCTGTTCCGCCTGATAATACTGCGCTTTTTGCAAGAACAAGATTATATCCGTTATTTTTTGCATTTGTATTAATTAAAGTTGATATATTTTTATCAATTTCAAGCAATTTTGTTTCATAATTTTTTGCTATAGTTTGTTGTTTTACTTTAAATTCTTTATTATATTTATCTTCTAAAGCTTTCTTTTTAGCGGCATCTTTTTCTTTATTAATAGCTGTTTTAGCTGTATCAATAAATTTTGCAAGTTCTTGACCTTTTCTTGTTTGTTCTGCTTTCAATGCTTTAACTTGAGCTGAAGCGGAAACTACTTTTTGAACATCTACAACAGCAACTTTAAAGTTTGAAGGAACATCAGATACAGCGTAATTTCCTGCTGTTAAACCTAATGTAAAAGCAGCTATAGCTATTGTTAATATTTTTGTACTGTTTTTCATATCTTTTCTCCTTTATTGGCTTGATTATAACATTTTAAAAAAATTTTTTCAAATTGTCCTTATGGTTATTATCTGCCTTTAAAAACTTCTTTAATAGAGTCTGTAAAGTTTGGTTTTAATATACCTTTTTCGGTAATAATACCCGTAATAAGCTCATTTGGAGTAACATCAAATCCCGGGTTTATAATGTTAACCTCCTGAGCGCATATCCAGTCACCGTTGATATGTGTTACTTCTTCGTGATTTCTTTCTTCAATGGGGATTTCTTCCCCTGATTTAATGGAAATATCAATGGTTGATAACGGGGCAGCTATGTAGAAAGGTACTTTATGATACTTAGCGGCAATAGCAACGGTATAAGTGCCTATTTTATTGGCGGTATCTCCGTTAGCAGCAATCCTGTCAGCGCCTACTACTACCATATCAATCATCCCTTTTGACATAAAATATGAACACATACCGTCGGTAATTAAAGTTGTGGGGATACCGTCCTGAGTAAGCTCCCACGTGGTGAGCCTTGCACCTTGCTGACGGGGACGGGTTTCATCCGCAAAAACTTTTATAGTCGGGTCTTTTGCAAATGCACTTCTTATTACTCCGAGTGCCGTGCCGTATCCTACCGTTGCAAGAGCGCCTGCATTACAATGAGTCAAAATGGTTGCGCCTTTTGGTACAACTTCTGCGCCATAATCTCCCATTTTTTTGTTTATTTCTATGTCTTCATTTTCAAGCTTTATGCCGTTTTGTATTAATGCTTGTGTAATTTCCTCAATACTGCCTTGAGTTTCTTGTGTGAGCTTCATTTGCTTATCCACTGCCCACATAAGATTAACTGCAGTAGGTCTTGATGATTTTAAATATTCCGCTTTTTCAGACAGTTTATTTAAAAATTCTTCTTTATTTTTTACTGATTTAGACAGCTCAATGGCGCTAAGAGCGAGTCCGTGCGCCCCTGCTATTCCGATTGCCGGCGCACCTCTGACTATCATATCTTTTATTGCTTTATACATACCTTCTGTTGTAGCTATATCAACTGTTTTAAATTCTTTGGGTAAAATAGTTTGATCAATCATTCTGGATACATTTTCTACCCACTCAATTGTTTTGATTTTTGATTTAAATGCCATAATATCCTCTACTTTTTTGTTTTTAAATATTCATAACAATAAGATATTAAAAATCCCGAAAAAGCGTTTAATAGTGCGCTTATTAGTGCCGTTAAAATTATCATCGGGATTAAAAACCCTATATTAAAAAATACAACCTTTACCCAGATATATGCTTGTATCTTAAATATCAGTTGCAATATAAATGCAACGGGGAAAAATATTATTGAAAATCCTATGAAAGAACAAGCACCTGAAATTGAGCCAATAATAAGTCCCGCTTGTGTATTTATTGTTTTTATTAAATTTAGTTTTTTTAAATATATCAGAACAAAAGGCCCTGTGAAAAACATAAGGATTGTAAATGCCAGCCACATTATCGGCGGAATTAGCGTTATAATACTTATAATTGCACCTGTTATCATTGAAAATATTATGAGCATTTTTAAAAAAGATTTATCTGTCATTATTTCCGCCTAACGTTTTATAATTTCTGTAGTAACAGAGCGCAATTGCAATAGAGTCAACCGTATCATCAAGTTTTGGCAGTGTCTTACATTCTATGGACTTTGATACAATATTTGCAACTTCTTCTTTTGAAGCTCTGCCGTATCCTGTAATCATCTGTTTTACTTCAATTGGGGTATATTCCCCAATGGGGATATTAAATTCTTCAAGAATTGCGAGTATAACACCCCGCGCTTCTGCAACGGGAATAACTGTTTTTTGATTTTTAAAATAGAACAATTTTTCAATACCTGCACAGTCAGGTTTGTATTTTTCAATTATGGTAGTAATATCTTTTTGAATTTCTAAAAGTCTTGCAGCGTCAGATTTGTTTTTATCCGTTTGAATTGAGCCTGAAGCTGTAAGTATTGTTTTATCATCAATTATATCTACTATTGAATACCCGACAATAGCAAGTCCCGGGTCAATACCTAATATTCTCATTCTTTAATTATAAATTAAATAACTAAAACAGGTTATTAAGTTATGTTAAATTATTAAAAAAGAAAATTAATTCCGAGCGGAGGATTTCATTTTTTTATTTAATTAAAAATTCATTTAAAATAAATAATTAATTTCGCCCCGATACTGCGTATAGAAAACTTCTTAGCGAAGGAACAACAAAAGCCCCGTTTGTTTGAGGGTGTAAGCGAGTGAGCCTGTATCCGCGGAACGA
>CANPXC010000053.1 GCA_947585605.1 Candidatus Gastranaerophilales bacterium
CCTGTTTTTCGGAAAATGTTATAACTAAAGGTACTATAAACAGTCCTAATATAAAAGCTATAACGGTTCCGATAATATTTGCTTCCGATAGTTGAAGAAAAGTCATAATTAATCCTTATATAGAGGGTATTTTTCACAAAGTTTTAATGAGCGTGTTCGAAGCTGTTTTATTGCTTCTTCATCTTTTGTTTCTGATATTTCAACGGCTTTGGCGATTATTTTACCTATTTCCTTCATATCTTCTTCTTTAAAACCTCTTGTGGTAACAGCAGGAGATCCAAGTCTTACTCCGCTGGTTACAAAAGGACTTTGAGGGTCATTGGGAACTGTATTTTTATTTGCTGTTATTCCTACAGCCTCTAATATATTCGCAACGTCTTTACCTGTTTTATTTACTTTCCTTAAATCTAAGGTCATAAGATGATTTTCCGTTCCGTTTCCGACAATATCAAGTCCTTCTTCCATTAATGAAGCAGCAAGTGCTTTTGCATTTAATACAACTTGTTTTGCATAAGCTTTAAAGTCATCGGAAAGTGCTTCTTTTAATGCAACGGCCTTACCTGCAATAATATGTTCCAACGGGCCGCCTTGCACTCCTGGGAATACCGCTTTATCTATTCCTTGTGCGTGTTCTGCTTTGCACATTATTATTCCGCCCCTCGGACCTCTTAAGGTTTTATGTGTTGTTGTTGTAACAAAATCCGCATAAGGGAACGGACTGGGATGAAGACCTGTTGCTACTAATGCCGCTATATGGGCTATATCTGCCATTAAGTATGCACCAACTTCATCTGCTATTTCTTTAAATTTTTTGAAATCTATTATTTTTGAATAATTACTTGCACCGCAAATAATCATTTTAGGTTTATGTTTTAAAGCTAATTGTCTTACATTTTCATAATCAATCTCGCCGTTTTCGGTAATTCCGTAAGAAACAACATTAAAATACAAACCTGAAAAGTTTACGGGAGAACCGTGAGTTAAATGTCCGCCGTTTGATAAATCCATGCCCATTACGGTATCACCCGGTTTTAACGCATATAAAAATACTGCCATATTTGCCTGTGCGCCGCTATGGGGCTGTACATTCGCATGTTCGGCATTAAATAACTTTTTTGCGCGTTCCTGTGCAAGTTCTTCTATCTTATCTACATTTTCACATCCGTTATAATATCTTTTATAAGGTTTGCCTTCCGCATATTTATTTGTAAGTACGCTTCCGCATGCCGCCATGACCGCTTTTGATGTGAAATTTTCGCTTGCTATTAACTCTATTGTTGTTTGCTGTCTTTTTAATTCTTGTTCTATATATTGCGCAACTTCTTTGTCTGTCTGCTTTATAATTTCAAGTTCCATATTTATCCCCAGTCATAATTTATACATTATCTATTTTAATACGGATTAATTATAAAAAAAAGTTATTAATTTTTTAAAATAATTTGTATCTTTTTTTTATGTTTAGTAAAATTATTGCGGGAGAGTACTTTTTGGCAAATTATTATAATAAAGATTTATATAAAGTTTTAAATTTAACCTATAAGGCTACGAAAGAAGAAATTAAGTCAGCTTACAGAAAATTAGTTATGACTTGTCATCCCGATGTTTCTTCAGATGAAAATAACACTAAGAAATTTCAGGAAATAAAAGAAGCATACGACATTTTAATTGATGATAATGCAAGAAAAAAATATGATATTTTGCATGGATATTTCAGAGAAAAGCTTGAGGAAGAATTAAAAAAATCGCAAAAAAAACAAAAGGATGCGGAGTATATAAAGAAAGCAAAAGAAAAAGCAAATACGTCCGAGCCGTTTTCAAAAGCGATGAATGAAGCATTAGACAGCTTATTTAAAACAAAAACCAAAAAGAATTCTCAAGACTATAAAAAGCCTGTTAACGGTTCCGATATTAATGTTGATATAACCGTTACTTTTAATGAAGCTGTTAACGGAACAAACAGAAAAGTTAATATACTGCACACTCAGCCTTGTCCGAATTGCGAGGGAAGAAAATTTATTAACGGAAACCAATGCCCTATGTGCAAGGGACTCGGAACGATATCCGCTCAAAAATCACTGAATGTAAAAATTCCGAAAGATGTTAAACAAGGTTCAAAAGTAAGAGTTAGAAAAGAAGGTAATAAGGGCTTATACGGCGGCAAAGACGGCGACTTATATTTGATTATCAATATTGAAAAAAATCCGTATTTTGAAACCGACGGACTTGATATTATATGCACGCTTCCGATAACTCCGTATGAAGCAGTACTGGGTGCGGAAGTTACAATCCCGGCTCCGGGGGGAAATGCTTCCGTTAAAATTCCGCCTATGACTTCATCCGGACAAAAGCTTAAACTCTCAGGTTTGGGCTTGACAAATAAATCTAAAACCAAAACCGGTGATATGATTATCAAAGTCTTAATTAAATTGCCTGACAAACTTAATGGAAATGAAATTGAGTTATATAAAAAGCTTAGTGAAATTTCGAATTCAGACATAAGAAAAGATATGAAGAATGCAAAATAAAGCGTTAATTAAAGAAATTTTTTCTTCCCTGCAGGGGGAAGGTCCATATATCGGCTACAATCAGTTATTTATAAGATTTGCAAAATGCAATTTAAAATGCGAATATTGTGATACGGATTTTTTATCCGATTTAAAAGAATATTCCTGTGAAGAATTAACAGCTGAAATAAATAAGTATAACAATTTTCATTCCGTAAGTTTAACGGGGGGCGAGCCTCTTTTATTTACTGATTTTCTTTTGGAGTTTCTGCCTCAAATTAAACATAAAATTTATTTGGAAACAAATGCAACATTATTTGAAAATCTTAAAAAAATTATTGAATATGTTGATATTATTTCCGCCGATATAAAATTGCATTCTTCTTCTCAAAACGGTGATTTGTTCAGAGTGCATGATAAATTTTTTGAAATTGCCAAAAACTGCGGTAAAGAAATATTTGCAAAAGTTGTTTTTGATGACAATATCTCAGATGATGAAATCGATAAAATTTGTTCATTGGCGGAAAAATACAATTTACCGATTGTTCTTCAGCCAAAAATGGAAAGCAGGCATGCTACAATAAGTTCGAATGAGATAAATGATATACTTAATAAGTTTTTAAACAGGTATTATAATGTGCGGGTAATTGCGCAAATGCATAAATATTTAAATATAAGATGAAACATATTTTAAAAGAGTATTAAGTTTGATATAATGAGTAATAATGGAGATTTTTAATGACTGTATCTATCGCCGTTACGGGTAAAAGCGGAAGCGGAAAAACTACAATAGTAAAAGCAATATGGCAAGTAATAAGAAAAAAACATCCTGATAAATCAATATTGTTGTTTGATAATGATTTAACGGCGGAACTCGGTCATAGTTTTGGTAAAGATATCCGCCAGACGATTTACGGTATCAGAAGCGGGAAACATGAATATAAAACAGGCATTCCCGAAAACATGACCAAGCAAGAGTACATTGAATGGGCGCTGGAAGATATTCTTGAGCCTCTCGATGAGAATACAGAGATTATTGTTTCTTGGTTAATAGGCTCTAAGGATTGCAGGTGTCCCATTACAAAACAAATAAATGATGCGCTTGTTAAGCTTATAAACAGATATGATTTTGTTATTTTCGATTGCGAATTTGATTTGAAATATCTTCATCAATTAGTGGATATTCCCATTAATGTTACACTTGTAATTGCAAGACCAAATGAAGCTTCAATTCACCTGGCAAAAAGAATTGAAGAATACAGTGCAAAATACGCGGCAGGAGAACAGTTGGGTGTTATTTTAAATAAAGTGAACAAACAAGAAATTGAACCGCTGCTTGAATTGATGAATAAATATGATTTAACGGCTTTAGGTACTGTTCCGAAAGATGACGAATTAAAGCAAAATCGTATTTCAAAGGTTTCTCAAGTGGTTCAAAATGCTATTGAACAATTATATTACAGGTTAAATATACCTCAAAATGAGGAAAATCAATGACTATAATAATGGATGGCAAAAAGCTTGCCGAAAAAGTTACAGGGAACATAAAATCAGAAATTAAAAAATACAATATCCGTCCAAAACTTGCGGTTATAATGGCGGGAGATAATCCTTCTTCTAAAATTTATGTACAAAACAAACAAAAAAAAGCGCTTGAATTGGGTATTGATTCCGTAGTTCTGACTTTTCCGCAAGACGTATACGAAGATAATCTTCTGGAAAATATATATATCCTAAATGAAGATGTAAACATAAATGCAATACTCGTGCAGCTTCCTCTGCCTGAACATATAAACACAAAAAGAATTCTTGAGGCAATTGAGCCGATAAAAGATGTTGACGGATTTACTTCATATAACTTCGGACTGCTCGCATTGGGGTATAATCCTTACTGTATCCCCTGCACGCCGAAGGGAATTTTAAGGCTGTTTGATGAATATAACATTGAGCTTGAAGGAAAAAACGTTTTAGTCGCGGGCCGCTCAAATATAGTCGGCAAGCCGATGATGATGTTATTACAGAACAGAAATGCAACCGTTACTTTAGCTCACAGTAAAACAAAAAATCTAAAAGACATTTCAATCAATTCAGACATAATTATTTCCGCAGTCGGCAAGGAAAATTTAATTACTGAGGATATGGTAAAGCAAAATTCAATCATTATAGATGTAGGAATAAACAGGGACATAAACGGGCTAAAAGGTGATGTTGATTTTAAAAATGTTATTAATAAAGCCTCTTATATTACTCCGGTTCCGGGAGGCGTAGGGCCTATGACTATTGCTATGCTTATGGAAAATACTTTTGAACTGTACAAAATTCAAAAAAATTATCAGTTATTATAAATATTTGTTAAGAAATTCCATAAAATTTTAAAATCAATGTTTAGAAATAACGCTAAACTGGCATATATATAATGAACGGATAAAAATCCGCGATTATTCTTTCCCAAATCAGTAAATTTTATATAAGTAAAAGTTATGCGAGATGTTATCTTTGCAAAAGAAAAGTCAGGATGGCTATGATTTTAGAGTACAAAGTAAACGATTTACAAGTTCAAGCTGCATGGTTAAAAACACTTTATGATTTAGTTGAAGAATTAAATTGTAAATGCCAAACCTACATTGATGAGTCATATAACCGCTCAAACAAGAACTTTGATCGTATGCGTACAATAAAGATATACGGCTCTGATACAATGCTCGGCTGGTTCAAACTTAGAATGGAAAGATATTCCCATTTTATTTTCAACTTTAATGAACAGCCCGATATTAAGAGCAGTTTTGTAGAATAGTTGAGAGTAAAACTTATTGTTTTAGACATTACCGGAGTTTCCGGTAATTTTTTTATTCCGAAATCGCTTCAAAGGCAATTATATGATCATCACAAATGCAAATACTGTCGCGGTGTTCAATATCTGAACATCCGTCATTAAACTGCATTTCAACATTTTCAAGACATACTATATCTTCATCATCATAATTTTCAACAAGACAACCTGTCGCACAAAACTTAATCGTGCATATTCTTACTTTTTTTGTGCATTTTTTATTTAATGCATTAAACAAGGATTTCTTTTTGTTTCTCATAATATCTCCTTTTAAGAGAGAATATATGAAAACTTAATTATTGTAATTAATAAATAAGCTAATATATATGATTAATTTGTTTTTACGCTTAAAAGATATTGATAATAAGGATTATTCGGATACTTAGAAGCTATTTCGTTTAACATTGTTTTGTTTATATATCCCATACGATAAGCGATTTCTTCAAGACAAGCAATTTTAATTCCTTGATTATCTTCTATTGTTTTAATAAATTGCGAAGCTTGCAGTAATGACTGATGTGTACCGGTATCTAACCACGCAAAGCCACGTCCTAAAAGCTCTACACTTACATTGTTATTTTGAAGATATTTATTATTTAAATCCGTAATTTCCAACTCACCGCGCTGTGACGGTTTTTGTTCTTTTACATAGTCAACAACTTTGTTATCATAAAAATATAAACCGGTAACCGCATATTGAGATTTTGGCGCAGAAGGTTTTTCTTCTATAGATACGGCTTTATTATTTTTATCAAATTCAACAACGCCGAAACGTTGAGGGTCTTTTACCTGATATGCAAATAAAGTAGCTCCGCCTTCCGTTTCTGTTTTTGTAACGGCATTTTTTAATGTTTTTGAAAATCTCGGGCCGTAAAATATATTATCACCCAATATTAATGCAGCAGTATCTTTATCTATAAAGTCTTTACCCAATATAAATGCTTGAGCAAGACCATCCGGGCTGGGCTGTTCTATATATGAAAAACATACTCCGAATTGTTTTCCCGTGCCTAAAAGCTTTTTAAATGCCGGTAAATCTTGAGGAGTGGAAATTATAAGTATATCTTTTATTCCAGCAAGCATTAAAACAGAAATAGGATAATATATCATAGGTTTATCAAAAATCGGCATTAACTGTTTTGAAACAGCTATTGTGGAAGGATAAAGCCTTGTGCCTGCTCCGCCCGCTAAAACAATTCCTTTCATTCGCACCTCAATTCCAAATACTCTTTAAGTGCCGTTTCCCAATTTCTGCATATTTTATTATTTTCCATAACGCTATAAGCCGGTCTTTTGGCGGGACGCGGAAATTCACTTGTAGTACAAGGCTGTAAATTTACTTTATATCCGCATAACTCAAATATTTTCTTTGCAAAACCGTACCAGCTTGTTTTACCGCTTCCGCAAACATGGTAAATACCGTACGGAGCTTTTTCTTCAATTAATTTTACTATTCCGTTTGCCAGCTCTACCGTCCAAGTGGGACACCCTACCTGATCGTCCACCACTTTTATTTCATCTTTGTCTTTTAAAGAAATCATTGTTTCTACAAAGTTCTTTCCGTGATGTCCGTAGAGCCAGCTTGTCCTTGTTATATAATATTTTTCGCATTTTTGTACGGCTTTTTCACCTTCCAATTTTGTTTTACCGTATACGCTTTGCGGATTTGTTTTATCGGAGGGGAGATATTTTTCTTTCTTTGTGCCGTCAAAGACATAATCTGTTGAGATATAAACTAAAGTAATATCAAGTTTTTTGCATATTTTTGATAAATTTTCACTTCCTGTTACGTTGATTTTATGTGCGGTTTCAATATCTTCTTCGGCTTTATCAACATTTGTATATGCGGCGCAATGTATTACATAATCAGGTTTTTTTGAATTAAGTACATCTTCAACATTTTTTATGTTTGTTATATCCAAGGTATCAATATCGGTTTCAATAACTTCAAAACCTTCATCTTGTAATATGGGGCATAAATCTTGCCCAAGCATTCCGTTTGCACCGGTTACTAAAATTTTCATCTTACCGCTCCCGCTTTTTTGTCTTCAATGCTTTTAATCCAGCTTTGATTATTTAAATACCAATCAATTGTAATTTTAATCCCTTCTTCAAAAGTAAGAGAAGGACTCCAGCCGAGTTCATTTTGAATTTTATCATTGCAGATAGCATATCTTCTGTCGTGGCCTAATCTGTCTTTGACATATTCTATAGAACTTTCATCTTTACCCATTGCATTTAAAATTAAATGAGTTATTTCCATGTTTGTTTTTTCATTATGTCCGCCGATATTGTAAACTTCGCCGATTTTCCCGTTATGAAGAACCGTATCTATAGCACTGCAATGATCATAAACGAACAGCCAATCCCTTACATTAAGCCCGTCGCCATATACCGGAACTTTTTCACCTTTTAAGAGTTTTGAAATAAAGAACGGTATTAATTTTTCCGGATATTGGTAAGGCCCGTAATTATTAGAACATCTTGTTGTAAGAACCGGAAGCTTATATGTTTCATAATAAGCTCTTACAAGCAAATCCGCACTTGCTTTTGACGCTGAATAAGGGCTGTTTGGTGCAAGCGGTGTCGTTTCGTAAAAATACCCCGTTTTGCCGAGAGTGCCGTATACTTCATCCGTGGAAACCTGTAAATATCTTTCTATTCCTGCTTCTTTTGCACTTTGCAGCAAATTTAAAGTACCTGCAACATTAGTTTCTATGAAAATTTCAGGCCCCGTTATGGAGCGGTCAACATGGCTTTCAGCTGCGAAGTTAACTATACAATCAACTTCGGCGGCAATATCTCTTACAAGCTTTTTATCGCATATATTACCGTGAATAAATGTATAATTTTTGTTGTCTTTTATATCATCCAGATTTTCTATATTTCCTGCGTAAGTAAGTGCGTCAAGATTTATAACTTTGTAATTGTTATATTTTGTTAAAATATGTCTTACAAAACAACTGCCTATAAATCCGGCTCCGCCCGTAACTAAAATTTTCATATTATATTAATCCTTTATATCCTTAAGTCTTGGCTGTTTTTTGTCTTTTTCACTCAGTAACGGAGTAAAATCAATACCCCATTCAATGTTAATATCAGGGTCATTCCACAAAACGCCTCTGTCATGTTCTTTGGAAAATTCATTGGAAGCCTTGTAAAGAAGCTCTGCAGTGTCGCTTAACACAACAAAGCCGTGTGCAAAACCTTCCGGAATAAACAGCATATTTTTATTTTCCGCGGATAATTTTGCCCCCGTCCATTTACCGAATGTGGGTGAATTTTTTCTTATATCAACTGCAACATCAAAAATTTCTCCCAAAATACATCTGACTAATTTAGCCTGCGCTTTGGGTGCTGCTTGATAGTGTAAACCTCTTAAAACGCCTTTTGTTGATTTTGAATGATTATCTTGATTAAATTCAACATCTATTCCGTTATTTTTGAATTCTGATTTCTTATATCCTTCCAAAAAAAATCCGCGTTCATCGTCAAATACTTTTGGAATAACAAGTATAACATCTTGTATATTCATTTTTTTAAATTCAAACGGCATATTAACTCCTACCTCTTTGTGAATTATATCAAAAAAAAATAGAAGTATCTACTTGTTAAGTTTATGGGAAATAGTTTTTTTCTCGGAAAAAATATGGCAGTCCGGAGCCAATGCAGAAATTGCAAGCTTTTAATATGCTGATTTTTATTTTATTTCTAATAATAAGTTCATAAATTCTATATCGTCAAAGTCTATAGAGGTTGTTTTATATAAATTTCTTCCCGTTTTGATTGTGATATTGTTCAGTAAATTATTTTTAATTAAATTTTTAGGAATTTGAATTTTTTGATTATCGCCGTTTATTTTTATTTCGGAAATTTTGTTACCGTTAAAAAAGATTTCGGGAGGTGAAGAGTATGCGGTTAAAACGTTTGATTGCCCTATACGTTGAGCAGCCATTGTGTCTATGCCTATTATTGAGCCTATAATAAGGAATAATTCTTCATTAGCTTTTAAAGGATTTATATTAAAATCTTTTGAATAAAAAGGCCCTGAAGATTTAATACTGAAGTCGTACGCGTTAGCACTTCTCGGGGAAAATGAGTTATCCCCTATATGAATCATGTCCGTATCAACAACAATGTCTTTAGGAGTCGTTTTTTCAATACCAACTTGAATAGGAGTTGAATTTAATTCTTTTGATAATGTCATGGAATAAGGCTTGTAACCGGATTTTTCCAATGACATTATGGTGGGCGAATTAATTTTAGTTTCCAGCTTGAATGTTCCGTCCTGTTTTGTTTTTGTCATATAATTTTGCGAAGGTATTTTAATTATTACACCTTCTATCGGAACATTTGTTTCGGAATCGAATATTTGATTTGCGTTTTTTGCTCCCGCTTTTGTAATTTCCCCCGTTATGGTCTTTGAAAATGCAGGCATTCCAAATATAAGCAGAATTAGTATAATAAATTTTTTCATAAACCTCAAACCTTTTTGTCAGGATAAAGCGAATGAAAATAATTTACTATAGATAATCGGGTATATTTATGAAACTTTTATTTATTTAAAAAAACAAAACCCGATTATACTTTTTGGGGGTAATTCGTTTTGTATAAACCGGGGCTTGTTATAATTTAAAGTAAATTTTACATACCTATTTTTTCGTAAACATGCCTTACATAAGCTTGACCTTTAGGTTCATTTATAGCATCCGGATGTCCTTGGTTGTACATAGCTAGCATGCCTTCCGTAGAACCTGTACATTTATAATCATATCTGAGCAATAATGTCATCATTTCTATTGCTTTTTTCGGATTTGCTCTGTCTTCATAAGTATAATTTGTTTTGTATCGATTATTAACTTCATCTACAGCTACTTTATGGAATTGACCTAAGCCCAGAGCTGCTCCGCCATCGCCAACTATTGTAGGATTAAATCCTGATTCCTGATACATTTGAGCGAATAATAATGTAGGTGTAATACATCCGTTTCCGAAATCAGGTGATTCACATAATTCAGTTAAATACTCACCTACTTCTTCGGCAGTCATATCTAAGGCGTTACACAAATTACCCAAATATTTCGGTGCTTCACCGCCAAGTTTTGATAACTCTTCTAAGAAGTCTTTTCCTGCAGTATTAATGCCGTTTTCACGTTCAGTTTTTTCAGCTTTCTTTTCATTTATTTTAGTATTTACTTCATCAAGATCTTTTTGTGCCGTTTCAACAGCTTTTTCTGCGGTTTCTAATTCCGAAGCTTTGACGTCTTCAAGATTTTTCTTTGCTTCATTATATTTTTCCAAGGCTTCTTTTGTTTCGGGTGAGCAATTTGCAAGAATTTCTTCTTCTATTTCAGCTTTTTCATCTTTAAGTTCTTGCAGTGTTGTTTTTTCTGTTTCCAAATTCTTGTTAAGTTCATCCAACTCATTATTTAATTTGGTAAGATCTTGTTCTTCTGTTTTTAATTGATTTTTAGCTTCCGTAATCTGTTGTTCAATGCTTTCTCTTTTTGCTTTTATTTCAGCCTGCATTTCAGGATCATCCGCATATTCAGATTCAGAAGGAAGACTGTTTTCTGTGGATTCCAGCGCATTTATATTTGATTTTATTGAAGAAATATTATCTTCTTTGCTTGATATTTCCGCTTCTTTATCATTTATTTTTATTTCATAATCATTTATTAAGGATTCTTGTTTATCAATAGCTTCAAGATTTGTATCTCTGCGTTCTTTTAATTCGTCAGAAATATTTTCGTCATTTTCAACTGCTTTATCATAATCTTCTTTAGCTTGGTCACAATCTTCCTGAGCATTTTTTACCGCTTCATTTTCGCCGGAATGAACTTTGTTTACATTTTCTTGAGCTTCTTGAAGATTTTCTTCTCTTGTTGCTTTTTCAGATTCAAGTTCATCTAACGTCATATTATCAATAGTTTTTTCAACATTTTGAAAATCATTTAAATTGCTGCCCGTCGTAGAAGGAGTAAAACTTTCTCCGGATGGAGCAGATCCTCCCGATGGCGCAGCACCTCCGGAAGCAGCGGCAGGACTAGCTTCTTGCGCTTCTTCAACTGCTTTTTGAATGGCTTTTTCATCTTCTTCATTTTCTTTTAGAATTTCTTCTATTGATTTATCGTATGAAAAATTATCATTTGCAAGTGAATCCAGAGCTTTAAGTACATCTTCTTTGCTTAAATCTTCAATATTACCGTCAAAACCTTTGATAAAATCTTCAAATTTTGCTTTTTCTTCATCACTTAAAGCTTTATCACCGTCTAAATCCAGCTGCTGGGTTATATAATCGTTTTCATACATGCTGCCTAACAGCTTATCAACTTCTGATTTATTTGATTCCGGCATTTTAAATGTGCCTTCATTTATTGATTGAACAATGTTAGCAATTGAATCAAAACTGATAACGCCGTCTTCGGAATTTGCTATTCCGCTTAAGAATGTATTAATTTCACC
>CANPXC010000054.1 GCA_947585605.1 Candidatus Gastranaerophilales bacterium
TACAACATAATTTTTTCTTGGCAAGAAAAACTCAAAATGAGCAAAAAAAAAGCTGCCTAGCAGCTAATACTTAATAATCTTGGGAGGAGATTTGGGGATTTGTTACACTTATAATAATTCAGAATTGTCAAAAAGTTTACATTTTTTATTCTAATTTTAATAAAAATTTACATTCTATTGATTTTATTTTAAGTTCACAAACTGGAAAAATTAATCTTTTTTTCATAAAATCATGGTAGAGGTGGAAGCATGATTAATAATATTATAGTTTTTATATTTGCAATTCTTTTTATATATGCCGCTATTTTTACTGTTTATTTTACAGCCATAGTTGCAATGAGTTTTATAAAACCTAAACAAAAAAAAGATTATGATACAAATAGAGAATATAAAAATTTAATTGTCATAATATATTCACATAATAATGAAAAAACAATTGTAAATTTGCTGGAACAGTTAAACAAGCAGGATTATCCCCGCGGAAATTATCAAGTTCATATTATATTGGATAATTGCACTGATGAGTCATCAAATAAGCTTGAATTTGTCGGCGGAGCAAAGTTATGGCGTTTGACCGATGATACGCCTTTAGGCCGCGATAAAGCAATTTCCTGGCTTTTGGAAAATATTTTATCCTTTAAAAAAGTTGACGGATATGTATTCTTAAATGCAAACAGAATGGTAAGAAATGACTTCCTTTCTAATGTTAATAAAGCTCTGAAGGAAAATGCCGTTGTAGTAGGTTCAACTGAAATTATTCTTGAAGATGCGGATTATTATGAAAAAGTATGGGCTAATGTTAATGAATATAATACAAATATTATGAAAATCGGACGTTCCCGTCTTGGGCTTGCCGTCAGTATTGATTCCGATATAACCGTTATTAAACATGAAGTTCTTGAAAAAGTACAATGTATTGATTTCAAAGACGCGAACTCGGAATTAAAATATTCATTTTTATTAACCAGGGTAAATTATATTCCGGCATTTGTACCTGATGTTAAAACTTATGTGTCATCTATTGATTACGAACTTAGAAGACCGGATTTCTCTTTTAAATTATCGTTGTTTACCCATTGTATAAATTTGAAATCTTTAAGCAATTTGAAGTTTGCTGAATTTTTGTTTTCATTATTTAAACCAAACCCGTTGATATTAATAGGAATTCTTTTGGTAATATGTATTTATTCATTTAATTTTTACTTTTTAATAGATTTCCCATGGGCGGTATTCCTTGCGGTAGTTCTTGCTGCGGCATTCGGATTATCAGTTTACAAATCACATTTGTATGTTAAACCTATGTTGTATCTGGCTGCTTGTCCTTTTTATACATTGGGCGCTATTTTAACCAAGAATAAATTTATTAAATTTGTTTGCGAGTATACAAATAAAAAAAATAAGTCACAAATAGAAAAAATAACAGTTCCCGTCACGGTAACAAACGGAAGAAATATTTTCCCCTGCAGATTAGAGTTAATATCAGAAGACGGATTTAAGAAAGCTGTTTTTAAATATAAAAATAAAAAACAAAAAACGCAGCAAAGTTATGTAAGAATGTGCGACGCGGTAAAAAATATTTCTGATATTCTTTCGCAGCACGGATTTAAAATTAAAATATGTCAATCCTGCGCGTATTTTGCGCCTAAAATTGACGGAACCAATAATATGGTTAAAGGCTATTGCAATAAAAAAGCCGTTGAAGACCAAAATTGTAATGAATTACCGGAAACTCTTTTATGGTCTACGTGTGAATTCTTTATTCCTGAAGAGGTAAACAAGGTAATTGATATTTCTTCTTACATTAAAAACAGATAAATTATTACAAAATATTAAGATGACTTTTTAAAAAATTCAAGTATTAATAATAATATGCCGATAAATAATATTGGAAATAAAGAATCGGAGTAACGATAATGGGATTGTCATCTTCACAGGGCAGATTATTAATGTTAACGTCACGTTTGAATGATATTGAACTTCAGGAAGTAATGATATCACAAAGGCAGAATAAACTTGCGTGGCAGTCAGAAGCAGCTGCAAGTGATTATAATGAAGCGCTGAGTAATTATAAGCTGCAAATCAAAGTTACTGATCCTGAAGCTAATACAGGTTTTAAAACTGAGGATTTGACTTATTCAAATATGACGTCAATGGGGTATCTTGCAACTAATTCAGATAATGAGATTTATTTGGAAAAAGATGAAAACGGCGAATGGATAATTCCTAAGAATTTAGACGGAAAAGAATTATTGTCAATTTCCGAAAACGGTAAAGCACGTTTGGGAGATAAGGAATATAACATTATAGACGGTTCTAAGATGTTATCTAATTCTCAAGTATTGCAAAATTATATTAAAAACGGTGCTGTATTCTTAATTAATACTGAAAATTCGCAAGACGGAATTTCAATGGATATACTTCAATCCGATACAAAAATGGAATATGTACTTGATACTTCTGATGACGCTGAAGCTTTAAGCAAATATGAGTATGAAACAGCAGCTGTTTCAAGGAGTGATAATCAGCTTGATTTGGAATTGCAGCAGCTTGAAACTCAACATGCAGCTGTTTTAAAAGAATATGATTCCGTAAAAGAAGTAATTAATAATAATGTTGACAGAACATTTAATTTATTCTCTCAAGGATAATATTAAATTTTGTAAATAATAAAATAAAAACCATTTTTTTGAGGCAAATAAATTTTTTATTTGCCTTTTATAGTGTTAAGGCGGTTATTAAAGCGGTATATTTACATGGCTAACGGAATAAATTCAAATATACAAAAATATATGGCAGAAAATACAGGGATTAATAAACCTGATATACAAAATCGTATTGCCGCGTCAAAGCAAGCCGTATCGGAAAGTGTGGAAAATAATTCCGTAGGTCAAATAGTCAGCGGAACATCTAATCCCAAAAATTTTGCTGAAACCGTTAAATTTTTAGTCCCTATTATGATAGCGGATAAGTATGTAAATTCTAAAATGGGCGGGGCTGAGTCAAAAAGTCTTTTAGGTAAGGCGGCTAAAGTTGGGGATGTAATCTCAGATACTTTGCATTTGAATAAAATTGAAAGTAAAATTTCTATAAAAAAAATCACTGATTTTATTAAAAATAACAGATTTACCAAATATTTTACGAACGAATATAAAGCTGTTCCGAAAAGCCCTTTGGCGGCTTCAAGAAATGTAACGGGCGATTTATATAAAGAATTATATGAAAACTTAACTAATTTAAAGTATAATTCAAAATTCGCAGAAATGTTAGAAAAACAAGGCGGAAAAATCTCAAAACCCGTTTTGGACTTTTTTGCTTCGGTAGGGCCGTTAAAAAGTCCGATTACTCCCAATTATTTATACTCGGTTACAAAAAGTTTAACGGAAATATATCCGCAGCTTACAAATGAAACAGATAAATTGCTGGCTCAATCTCTGGGTCAGCACATAACGGCATATATGCAAGGCGGAGCTAAAAATTCAGCTAAAAGTCTTTCTGAAACTATAGCTTCCGTATTGTCAGTTCTTGCTGAAAATAATAAAGATAAAGTATTTTCGGAAGATACTTTAAAAGTATTTTCATCGGTTGCAAAAAACGGAGCAGAAACGGCAAAACTTTCAAATTCAGCTATATTAAATATAGCTGATGAAGTTGTTGACCAAGGATTTACGGGTATTTCAACGTTAAGAAATAAGGTAAAAGCTTCGGATTTAAAACTTGGTAAGTCAACTTTAGGTAAAATTTTTGCCAAAGGAACACTTAAAACAAAAGATATAATTACATACGGCGGCGGATTGCTTAGTTTATTCTTTGCCGCACAAGCTTTTTCAAGTGCATATAAAGAAACAAAAGAAGCGCCAAAGGGTGAAAAACTTGCTACATTTATGCATGTATTATCAGAGCAGTATTTGGGATTTCTTTTATTCCAGCCTAGTATTAATATAATGTATAAACTCTGCGGAAATAAATACAGAGGTATGACGGTTGCTGGCAGAGAAGCATTAAAAGATTTAGTTAAGAATACAAACGCAAATGCTGCTTTAACAAAAGAAGGTCTTAAAATCGCTAAAATGCAGAGAGATTTGTTGATAAAGGGAGTTGATAAAGATAAAGTTGCACAGCTTGCAGGAAAATCTCTAAAAGAAGCGAAAAATATGGTTAAATCCTTAAGAAAAGAAGGTGCAAAGTTAAAATTATGGGAAAGACCTTTAAAATTTGCAGGTAAAGTTTTGAGTGCAGGCTTAGATAAAATGCAAATACCTAAGTTCTTCCATTCGAAAAAAATTCCTCATCCTACGTTAAAAGGATTTGCAGGCGGTTTAGGACGTTTTGTAATTATTACAATGTTAATTCAGCCGATAATTCAAAAACCTGTTACAAAATTATTCCATAAAATTTTTGGTGAGCCTAAAACATATCTTGCAAAACGTAATGACTCCGAAAAAACAAAAAAACAACCACCTGTTAATACAGAAACAGCAAATGTTGCCAACAATGCCAGCTCAGATAATTCAGCAAAAAAAGAAACTAACTTGTTAAAACTTTGGACTCAAGCTCCCGTAGTTGCGCAGCCGAATATTCAAGCTGAAAATGCAGCACCGGCTCAACAGTCAATTACTTCCGATAATATTGCACCTGCTGCTACAACTTTAGCTCAAAATCAAGAACCGGCTGAAAATCAAACAAATAAGCAAGAACAAGAAATCCCGGCTTTAAATCTTTTCAATCATAAAAAAGATGGTTATATTCCTTCAATAAAAGTTTCTTATGATGATGTAAATGCAGCGGATGAACAAAGAGCTGATGAAATAATTAAACAAACTGACGGAATTATAAAAGCCGCTAAAAAAGCATTATCTTAACAAATTTTCTATAAAATGATAAAATTAGGGTATGTTAATTCAGTACATATCCCAATATCTTGAATATTTGGAAATTGAAAGGGGATTAGCAGAAAATACTATTCTTGCTTACCGTTCGGACTTATATTCTCTTTGTGAATTTATAAATGAGCAAAATATTAAAAAACTTGATGAAATTTCACGATTTCATTTGAGTCTTTATATAAAAAACTTGTATGATGAAAAATATACTCCGAGAAGTATAACCCGCGAGATAGCTTCTATAAAAGGATTTTTTAAATGGTTAAATATAAATGAATATATTTATCATAATCCCGCCCTCGCGATAGAACAGCCAAAACTCCCGAAACGATTACCCAAAGTTCTTTCTATGAAAGAAATAACTTCTTTATTGGATTCAACAATGAATGTTATGGAAAAAGCTGTTTTTGAACTTCTATATGCCGCAGGTTTAAGAGTATCGGAGCTTACTGATATTCAAATAAATAATATCGACATAAACGCTAAATATATTCGCTGTATCGGTAAAGGTTCCAAGGAAAGAATTGTTCCTATCGGGAAAAAAGCGTGCAGTGCTTTAAAAAAATATTTTCTTGAACGTGAATATCTTTTAAAAAAGTATAACTTAAAAACTAAATTTTGTTTTATAAAAGAGAACGGAAAAAAGTTAACCAGGCAAGATGTTTTTGTATTTATAAAATCAATGGGAAAAAATATAGATAAAGACATATCTCCGCATACAATAAGGCATTCATTTGCGACGCATTTACTGGAAAACGGAGCGGATTTAAGGGTAGTTCAGGAACTTTTGGGACATAGCGATGTTGCTACAACTCAATTATATACGCATATCAGTAAGAAAAGATTAAAAGAAATATATTTTGCGATAAATAAATGAAATTATAGCAAAAAATTTTTTCCTCATATTTTAGTATTAATATAAATAACGCAAAGGATAATATGAAAATTTCAGCTGTTAATAATCAAATAAAAACGCCAAATTTCCGCGGTTTATGGGGTAAAACGTCCATGCACTCCGATATTGACCCGGTTATGAATATATTAAAAGTTGAAAATACTTATTATTATTATCCCTTTTTGGATGAAACTCCTTCTCAAATAAAAGAAACGGTTGATAAGAATTCGGAAGCATATATTGATGAATCTTCTCCCCAACGCTATATAGTAAAGCAGTGTAAAGTTTGTTATCCTTTACCGTTTTCAGAAGCAGAATATAATAAATATAAATATGGTGATAAATCTACAAGATTAACATCTAAAATAAAAAAAATTCATGTTTATGTAAAAAGTAAATATTTTAATAATGAATTAGGGCAGCAAATATCTTGTGAAAACACTAATATCACCCAAAGATTGAATAAAAAAGCATAATTATAATAAAATTGCCGCCATACATGCTGAAATGTAGGATGTAAGTGTTCCTGCGATTAATGCTCTGATACCCATTCTTGCAAGATTTTTTCTTTGATTTGGAGCGATTTCGCCTATACCTGATATCTGTATTGCTACGGAGGTAAAGTTCGCAAATCCCGATAGGGCAAATGTCGCAATAATAAAGCTTCTTTCCGATATTAAACTTTTAACCGCCGTTAAATCTGTAAATGCTATTGCTTCATTTAAAACAAATTTTGTTCCTAATAATGCTCCGACTGTTGAAGCTTCATGTATCGGAATACCGATAAGTATTGCAAATACGGAAAATAGTTTTCCGAAAATCATTTTTATTGATAAATGTTCAATATCCATACCGATAAATCCAAGGCTGAGGTGTAAAGTGTTATGAGCGAATGTTCCGAATTTGCCTAAAAAATAATCAATCAGTGCGATTAACGCGATAAGGGCAATAAGCATTGCTATAACATTAAGCCCTACTTTCATACCGTCTGAAGCGCCTTTTGATATTGCGTCAAGTACATTTACATCAGTTCTTCTTTTTTTAATTTTAAAATCATTTTTTGTTTGAGGCTCTAACGTTTCGGGATATATAATTTTAGAAACGACTAAAGCGCCCGGTGCTGCCATTATGCAAGCTGCCAGCATATACTGAGGCGGTATTCCTATTCCGGCATAAACAGCGATTAATCCGCCGGATAAGCATGCCATACTCCCCGTCATTGAAGCTAATATCTCTGATCTGGTTAAATTTGGCAGATACGGTTTTATCATAATTTGCGCTACAACTTGACCTACAAATGAACTCGCAACATTTGAAAGTGCTTCGGCGCCTGATACATCCATTAATTTATTAACTATTCTTCCGAAAAATGCGACCACTCTTTGCATTATTCCGTAATAATAAAGTATATTAACCAATATCATCATAAATATTAATGCGGGAATTAAATTAAGCGCAAACATAAATGCCTTATCCCCAAATAACTCACGCATTATATCGGGGCTGTTCGTTAACGGCCCGAATACAAAATCCGCCCCTTCTTTTGCAAAATCAAGAATTTTTTCAACAAATCGTCCTATATATTCAAATATTAACTTTCCCGGTTCAAATTTTAGAATAAATACTGCAAGAAAAAATTGTAAAGCCAGCCCTACGCTTACCGTTTTGTAATTAATAGCTTTTTTATTATTAGACATTAAAAAAGCTATTAATAACATTGCAACTATACCTAAAATTCCAAATAAAATATTCATAAATAATCCTTAAATCTTTTCTTTTATCATACTATAAATATAGTATGATACAGGTTATTAATATAAAAATTTAACATTTTATGTAAAATGTGAATATGAAAAATCTTTTTAAAATAATTTTTATTATATTTTGCATTTTATATCCTTCCGCCGCAAATGCAGTTACGGATAATGCCGTAAATGAAATTAAGTTTATTTATATCAACGGTTCAAATAATAATGATAAAAAAATGAAAAAATGGTTTTATGACGGTATAAATAAAATGCATGCCAACATAATTAAAACTTTTTTAAATTCGGCATTTATTGAAAAATATTTCTTAGAAGAAAATAAATACCATATTTCCCCCGCTCCTGAGGCTTTTTTCTGGGGAGATGAAAGCAACGAAGAAATTGATAATTTAAATTCGGACTTAAAACGTTCCAAATTTTTCAGCCCTAAGCTTGCACAAACGGTTAGAATTATGATTGCCCACTATTTACACGACGCAATATGGATTTCTCATTATCGTAATATGTTTCCCGTCATTAATTTACTCCATAAAAAGGTAATGTTAAATTATAAAAATAATAATCCCGTAATATTGTTAGGCTATAGCGCTGGAGCTTTTGTTTCTTATGAATATATTTTTTACAAATTGCCGTATATAAATCTTGAGGAATATTTTTCAAAACAATATGTTCCGGGCGAATTTTTAGATTATATTGTTAAACACAAAAAAAATAATACTTGTATGGACGCCTTAATACAAACTAATTTGGCAGTTTATAATGCGGAGGGTAAATTAGTACCTGCAACAGACAGCGAAATGGCAAAAGCTCAATATAATAAAATGGATGAATATACGCAGCGATATTGTGTCCCAAAGGGCGCTATCAAAGGTATTGTTAATTTTGCAAATCCTCAAGTCCTTTTTTATTCTGATTTATCAAATAAAAATTATCCCTTAAACTATTATACCGAATTGCTTTATCAATATTTATTGGAAAATAATATGTTTTTTATTACCGTAAACTATGCTGATGACCCTTTCGGATATTGCGATGTAAATAATAACGAATATTTGAAATTAAGTAATAATTTAAAAAATAAAACGTCAAATAATATCGGATTTATTTATTCCAAAAATGATATAAAAAGCGGAAGAACTTTTTTATGGGCGCATACATCATATTGGTCTACATCCAAAAAATTTTCAAAAGCATTGTTAAACGCATATACAGACGGATATAGTTTATATAACTTAAATGATATATAAAAAACCGGACAAATTACGTTGTCCGGTTTCATATATTTTAGTATGCGGCATAAGATTATTTTAAAGCCGCGGATACGGTTATTTATTTTTAGCTTTTTCTTTAGCCTTTTCAATATTTTTGTTATATTTTGCCATCGCAGCGTCACGCTGGTTGATTAATTCCAGTTTTTCTTTGTTTAATGTATAAACTTTATTGCGTTTTTGAACATCAGAAATATTGGTAGCTTTTTCCGCAGCTTTAATTTTTGCGTCAATATCTTTAATTCTGGAATTATAAGCTGATTTCAGTCCGTTTTTTTCATTTTTTAAAATTCTGATTTCCGATTCAGCTTCAAGCCCTTCTAGGGTAACGGGTTTATTCGGATTTAAACTGTCTAAAACATCTTTTGCGCTTTCTTTAGTTTTATCAGTCAAATCTTTAGTTGTATCAATGGTTTTATGATAACCTTTTTTAGTAGCCTTAACTGTTTTATCGGTAATATCTTTTGTTGATTTAACAGCTTTTTTAGTGGTTGATTTTGTCGCTTTTACCGTCTTTTTTGTAAATTTTTTAGTAGAAGAAACCGTTTTATCTGCCGCTTCTTTTGTAGCTTCCATAGCTTGGCTTGCTTTAGAGGGAGATGTTTTTTCGTAATTTACATCTATTGACTGAACACTTGAAGCCGGTATTTCAATTTTAACGACAGGCTCTGCCGCCTTCGCAATGTTTATGCATAATAAAAAAACGGATAAAACAAATAATAACTTTTTCATGATACCTCCTTTATTAATACTTTACAGGTATATTTATGTTTCTGTCAAATAAAAAAACCTCCGAATTTAATTTCGGAGGTTAATGCTTTTGTTTTTTTAATTTTTGAATGAATTTTTAAAATTATTTATTGCATCTTGTCTTTGTTTTTTCTTAGCTTCTGATTCAGCTTTTTTAGCTTGTTGTTTAGCTTTTATTTCATTTTGTTTCTTTTGGATATCATTTTTAACTGAATTTTGAGATTCTTTTATATCAGTTTTTACTTTGTTTATATCGTTTTTAACCGCATCTTGTTTCGCTTTTACAGCTTTTTCTCTTTCTGCTTTTTTTGCTTCTGATTCAGCTTTTTTAGCTTGTTGTTTAGCTTCCAAATCTTTTTTCTTTTGTTCAATTTCTTGCATTTTTTTATTTAAAGCATTTTCTTCTTGATTTGTATTAATTTGAACGGCAGGTTTTGTTATTGTAACAGAAGCTGCATTTGCGATGTTAGTAAATACTAAACTTAACATTACCGCTAAAGAGATTGTGAATATTTTTTTCTTCATTTCTTTTTTCCTTTCTTAAATATAGGTTAGAACCAGATTGATTCACTGGGTTTTTTTTGAGTTGAATCCAATTCGGGTTCAATAACCGGTGCTGATTGCGAATCATAACTGCTTTGACTGTTAGAATTTGAATTATTATTTTTTTGAGTAGCTTTTCTTGTAGCGTCTTCCATTTTTTGTGCTAAAGATGATGGTCTTATTTTAACACCTGTTGAAGGAACAAATGTATCAACTTCCGCATTAGCGCTGTTTATTCCTGCCATGCTTAAAAGGAATGCGCTTATAAGTAAAGGTATACTAATTTTAAGTGTTTTTTTCATACTATCTCCGTTAAAATTATTCTATTTTATTTTTACATGTGAGAAATATAAAGGTGATAAGAAGTCTTTAACTTCTCCTTTTGTAAATGATGTTTCTTTATAAATATTTTCTCTGAATGAAGTTGGTCCGATATATCTTAGTGTTAAGTTTTTAATTTGAATAGGGCAAGGAGTAACTGTTATAGAATTTTTACCGAACGGTTTTGTTGTAAATGCACCGGGTAAGAATGCTAATTTATTTTCATTGTTTGGCAAAATTTGATCTTCATATTTTACATTTTTCATATATATGTTTTTTAGGTTAAAATTACTGCCGAATAATGCAGAAGGTGTTGTTTCGATTTCAATGTGTTTTGCGTCAAACAAAGGCTGTTTATCAATATATTGTAACGATAAATTTTCAACATAAATATATGTGGTAAAATTCGGTTTTACTTGATATCTAACGGAACCTACCGTAGTAATTAAGCTGGACGCTTCATAGCATTTTTCCTGAAATTTTTCAATATTAAAAGAATTTGTTGCTATTGCGGGAACAATGCTTATAAAACAAGCATAGGCAATTAAAATAACGGCAACTATAATTAAAATAGCGTTTTTGTATTTAGTCATATCTAAAACCTTTCATCTCTACCTCTTGTTTTATAATAGCATATTGTTGAAAAAATTAACAGTATTGCTAAAAAATTATTCTTTACTTTGTAAAAGAAATAAGTAGAATAATAATTATGAAGTATGTTTTAATTTGTTTGTTAACGGCAATAATTTCAATGAATGCGGCATATTGTGCCGATGATAAGTCATCTTCTAAAGTTTGGGGAGCTGATACGGGTGTTTTCAATCAGGGCTTTGAAAATCAAGAGCCTGTATCGGATTCTAAATTAAAAAAGACCATAGAAACATTAAAAGAGCGAAATAAAACGAAAAAGCAGAAGAAATTGCAAAGTCAAATTGCGCCTGTTTCAACGTCAGCCGATAGTGAACATTTGGAAGAATTTGTTAAATCACAAGATACGGATAGTGAGCAATGTCAAAGCTTAACGGTAATGATTCCCGTAAGCGCATATTCAGAAGATGGGATAAAAATTTCTCCCGGGTATTATAAATTATCTTGTCACAAAGTTGCCGAAAATGAATATGTTTTAGAATTATCACAAGGAACCAATCGTATTTTAACTGTAAAAGCCATGCAAACACAGCAGGATTTTGAGCAGGATACGATATCATTTTGCAACGCTGAAATAATTGACGGTGAAAGAATCCGTCTTATATATGGCACAATTGATTTAAATCTTGTCGGATATTTGTATTTTAATTAAAAAATAAAAGAGGAACCAAAAGTTCCTCTGAATATGAAATACGAAAAGTGAGATTTTAAAGAAAAGAAAATGAAT
>CANPXC010000055.1 GCA_947585605.1 Candidatus Gastranaerophilales bacterium
TATATTGAGCCGGTACATATTGGCTTACATTTTGTTGTTGAGGTCCAATAGGAGTTAAACCTTGTCCTTGCGGATTTAATATTTCTATATTTACGCCATTATATTGTGATTTTGGCATTGGCTGTGCGTATGCACTTGTTGAAGGATAATTATAAAAATATCCCGGTGTTTGTGCATAAGTTACATTATTATTTGCACCTTGCTGCGGTATAACTGTTGGCATTGGCTGGTAAGCCGGTATATATCCTGTTTGTGGTGCTTGTATCATTTTTAACTCCTTATTACTATCTTTATTAATCGGACGACATATTAATTCGCCAGTGTACACAAATCTAAAATCACGTGATTTTAAAAAATTGCTATTTTTATTTGTAAACTATCAAAATAAATATTATTTTCCTTATTTTATAACCTTTTCAGCTGTAAAATACGACTTTACAAAAGTTAATATTTAACATTTTTATCATAAATATAAAAAATTTTATACCTTTTTTTACAAAAAATTTTATTTAATGTAAAATAAGTCATGAAGTATAGTTCGTTTAATAGTGGATATGAGTTTAGAAAAAAAATCTATAGTAAAATTTAATATAAAAGATTATCAAGAATTAATAGATACGCTTGCAAAAGTTGAATATAAGAAATTATCTTTTAAACATTTGATAGATTATTCCGAACTTGTCAACATTGCAACACAAGTCATACATAAGTTATGTTCAAATGCGGATCCGGATAAATACAATAAAGCGTATCTTTCAACTGCTGTTAAATGGGCTATCAGAAACGAAATAAGAAGACGTTATAAGTGGTATGTATTAAAAAATCAAGATACATATTTGGATGAAGAAAATCAGTATAATATAAGGGAAGCTGTTTATAAAACAATTTTATCAGTTGATGAAATGGCGGAAGGTGATAATCCTACTCAAATAAAGGATATTAAAAGAACTCCCGAAGAAAAAGTTATATTTGCGGAGTTAAGTGAAAGTATAAAAGCGGCAATTAAAAATTTACCGCCGAGAGAAAGAGAACTTATTGAATGTAAATTCTTCAATGATAAAAAATTAAGAGAAATATCCGAAGAATTTAATTTATCGCCGTCAAGGATATCAAGAATAATTCAATCCGGCTTAAATAAAATAAGAAAGGAATTAGTTAAGCAAAATTTAGTTTAAAACAATGCATAGTGCATTGTTTTATTTTGTGAGTAAAAGGAGAATTTATGTCAAAATTAATAAGCGGAATTATGTCATATATATTACCCCCGTCGAATGATGTTTTTTATTCATTGTTTGAAGAGGGGACTTTGTGCTGCCGTCAGGCTGCCGAATTATTTAATGAGATATTAAATGACGGAATTACCGAAGAACATGCCGCTCGTGCCAAACAATATAAACATGCCAGCGGAAAAAATTTCAAAAAAACGTTAGAAGTATTGGATACATCTTTTGTAACTCCGATAGACAGGGAAGACATACAAAATATCGCTTCACTGTTAAATAAAATTACAAAGAAGATAACTAAATCATGTATAAATATAAAAATATACAGATTAGAGCATGTTACCGAGAATTTAAAAAATCAAGCTCAGACATTAATAGCTGCAACAAAAGAATTGGAGCAGATTTTCGCTAATTTTAAAAAACCTACTATTTCTGATATGACCTCAAAAAATTTAAAAATGAAAGAAATTGAAACAAGAGGTGATGAAATACTTATTGCGGCTACGGAAGCGTTATTTTCAGGTAAGTATGACGCACTTAATGTTATTAAACTGCGTGATATTCATAAAGATTTGGAAAATGCGCTGGATAGCTGTTATAGTGTATCGGACGCCGTTGTCAGTGTTGTATTAAAGCTTAGTTAAGAGGGTAAAATATGTCATTGACAATAATATTATTGGCAGCCGTAATAGTGGTTGCATTGGCTTTTGATTATATAAACGGATTTCATGATTGTGCGAATTCAATTGCTTCTGTTGTTTCAACGAAGGTATTATCTCCGCGCCAGGCTGTATTATTCGGCGCAATATTAGAGGGTACAGGGGCTTTATTAGGTGTAAATGTCGCAAAAACAATCGGGGCGGGAATAATATCGAGTGATACAATTACGCTGCAGGTTATATTGTGCGCTTTAATAACTGCTGTTATATGGAATTTATTAACTTGGTGGTTCGGTTTACCTTCAAGTTCATCGCATGCGCTAATCGGAGGTTTATTAGGCTCAGCGTTTATTCATGCCGGATTAGATACAATTAACTTTACAATTTTATTGGAAAAAGTAATAATTCCGATGTTTGCTTCGCCGCTGATCGGATTTACGGTTGGTTTTATGGTTATGTGTTCATTTTTAAGATTATTTTATAAAATGAAACCTGATATTATAAACCGCAGATTTAGACGGATTCAAATATTTGCTTCCGGCTTAATGGCATTAAGTCATGGTTTAAATGACGCGCAAAAAACAATGGGTGTAATAACTATGGCACTTGTTACAGCCGGAGTTTTAACTATGCCTGAGGGTGAATTTAATATACCAATCTATGTAAAAATCATTTGTGCAATAACAATGGCAATGGGAACAATGACCGGCGGCTGGAAAATTATTAAGACAATGGGCAGTAAAATAATAAAATTAAAGCCAATAAGCGGTGCTGCGGCAGATTTTTCATCGTCCTCAATTGTTTTAACCGCTTCTGTATTCGGAATTCCTTTAAGCACAACACATGTTGTTTCAACGGCAATTATGGGTGTCGGCACGGCAATAAAAGGCGGAGGAGTCAGAACTAATATTATAAAAAATATTGTTACTGCATGGGTGCTTACAATTCCTTGCTGCGTTATAATGTCATTAATAATTTATTCAATATTAAAACATATACCACATTAGAAAAGGAAAAAATATGGCGTTAAAATCATTACAATACAGAACTCAGGGAACATGTTCAGCGTTAATAAATGTTGTTGTTGACGGTGACGTAATATATGATGTTGAATTTATAGGCGGCTGCAGCGGAAACCTTTCAGGTATAAGGCAATTGGTAAAGGGAATGAAAATAGATGATGTTATTTCAAAACTGCAAGGTATTAAATGCGGGTCAAAACCTACAAGTTGTCCCGACCAGCTTGCTAAGTGTTTAACTGAATTAAAGAGTAAAATTTCAGTTTAGTCAGTCGAATAAACTTTTTTTAGTTTATAATAAAAGTAAAAAAGGGATATGATGTGTCTTTAGAATTAGATAATAAACAAGGATTAATTGCCGGGAACGGACAGCTTCCGGTTCATTTGGCAAAGAACGCAAAGGAAAACGGTTTTGAAGTGGTTGCGATTTCATTATCATCTGATAACAGAAATGAATTAAAAAAGTATTGTTCAAAGGTGTATGATTTTGCTCCGGGGGAAATTTTAAAGATAAAAAAAGTGCTGCTTGATGAAAGTATTAAGCAATTAACTTTTATCGGCAAGGTTTCAAAAAGTTTAGTTGTTAAACGTCCGAGGTTTGATTCATTGGCAATTGAATTTCTAAAACGGGCAAAAAGATTAAATGATGATGCAATTATGCTATTTTTAGTTGATGAATTAGCAAAAATCGGCATTACTGTTTTGGATCAAACTATTTTTATCAAAGATTTAATGGTTCCGAGGGGTGTATTAGGCAAAACTCAGCCTAACGAAGAATTCTTATCCGATGTTGAATACGGTTATAAAATAGCAAAAGAAATGGGACAGCTTGATATAGGTCAGTCAGTTGTTATAAAAGACCGTATGATTATGGCTATTGAAGCTATTGAAGGTACCGATAATTGTATTAAACGCGGATGTAAATTAGGTAAAAAAGACTCTGTTATTGTAAAAGTGGCAAAACCAAATCAGGATAAAAGGTTTGATATTCCAGCTTTCGGTTTGAATACTCTTAAAACGATGAAAAAATATAAAGCAAAGCTTATTGCGGTTGAAGCTAATGAAACAATTTTAGTGGATTCCAAAAAGACAATTGAGTTCGCAGATAAGAATAATATTATAGTTATGGCTGTATGAAAAAGTTATTTATAATTACAGGTGAATATTCAGGCGATAAACATGCCGCAGATGTAGTGAAAGAGTTAAAAAAAATTAACCCTGATATTATTATTGAAGCGGTAGGCGGAGAAAATCTTCAAGCTCAAGGGATAAAATTATTTTGTAATCATTCTAAAATGTCTGCTGTCGGCTTTAATTTTAAAATTATATACAATCATATAATGCTGGGGCGCAGAGTAGCACAATATTTAAAAAATGATTATAAGCCTGATATGGTCTTATTTATTGATTACGGCGGATTTAATTTAAATCTTTCAAAAGTTTTATCAAAATACGGGATAAAATTATTTTATTATATACCGCCTCAAATTTGGGCTTCAAGAAAATGGCGTTTAAATACTGTAAAAAAGTGCATTAATAAAGTAATTACTATTTTCCCTTTTGAAAAAGAAATGTACGATAAAGCCGGAGTAGAGTCGGAATTTGTCGGACATCCGCTTTTGGAAGAAATGCCCGTTAAACCTGATAAAAATAAAGTGTTTGAAGCGTGCGGATTTGATAAATCAAAATCCTTAGTTTCTATCTTCCCCGGCTCAAGGGTATTTGAAATTAAAAATTTGCTTGAATTATTTCTTGAAAGTGCAGTACTTATTAAGAAAAAAAATCCCGATATTCAATATGCGCTTGCACAAGCACCAAATATAAAAGATGAATTAATACTTCCTGTTACGGAAAAATATAAAGAATTAAATATAAAAATAATAAAAAATAAAAATTATGATTTGCTGGCAGCTTCTGACGCGTTAATTCTTGCTTCAGGTACTGTTGCGCTTGAAGCGGCATTATATGAAACACCAATGATAATCAGTTATAGAGGCCCTTGGTTCTTATTTATGATATATATGCTTGTAAGGTGTATTAAAAGGGTATGCCTGCCGAATATTATTATGAATGAGGATATTGTTCCGGAGCTTCTTCAAGCAAATGCAGAAAAAAATAAAATTGCGGAAAACATATTGAAAATTTTAAATGACAAAAAATTCAACTCCGAAATGGTAAATTCGTTGAAAAATGTTAAGCAAAAATTAATGACCTCAGGTGCCGCTCAAAAAACTGCAAAGATTATTAATGATTGTATTTAAGCTGTTATATAATATTATTTTTTACATAAAAAGTAAATTATGTTAAGATAATTTTGTAAATCTTTATTACAAAAAGGCAAATTTTTAAGTTTATAGTTTTATAATAATTCGTATCCGGTATTCATTTATGCAAAAAAGTAAAAATATAATAGATTCAAATAAAGATAAATCTCTTTCCCAAACAAAAAATATAGTTTCCAATCCGATAGATAAAAGCGGATTAGTTGCTAAGATTAACGTTTTGGGCAGCGGAATTAATTCTGCCAAAATGCCGCATTCAATAATCAATCATCATACCGATAAAAGTTATGTTACTGTTGATTATGCAGGCTTCATTAAAGATATAAATGATATCGTAAAAAATAGTGCTGATATAAAAGATACTGTTAATGCATTCCATAATATGCTGGTAAATCGTTTAAATTGTACGTATACGGCGCTTGGAGTAATAAATGAACAGTCTAATACTATTGATGTTAAATTATTGGATAAAAATTCCACTGTGTATTCATATAAAGTATTTATGAATGACAAAGATAATGAAATTATAAAAGCGCTTGAAACGGGCCAGATACAGGTTTTAAATAATTCCGAATATTTAAAAATCCCATCATTAATAAACGCACCGTCTGTTGTAATTCCGATTAGTATTCAAGGTAAAAATGTTTGTGTTGCCGTAGCAAGTGATTATAACGTAAATAATCATATTAACTTGTATCAGTTAGTCGGTGCAAATTTGGGACTTATTGTTCAAAATTCGGAATTATACAGAAAAGTTTCCCAAAATTCATATATGGACGCATTAACCAATTTGTATTCATACAGAAGATTTCACGAATTGCTTTCACAAGAGTTAAAACAGGCGGAAGCTTCAAAAACCAAGGTTTCAGTTCTTATATTTGATATAAACGATATGGGGCAAATTAATCGTGAATACGGACATTCCAAAGGTGATGAGGTTATTCGCGTTGTTGCGGGAAAAATTAACGAAAACATAAAAAAACAAGATATAGCAGCAAGATACGGCGGCGACAAAATTTCCGTAATATTGAGGAATATGAATGCTGAAGAAGCAAAATATATGGCTGAATATCTTACTTATTCTATTTCTTGTTGTTTGATTGATGATATCGGGCCTGTTAATAAAGTATCTGTCGGTATTGCAACATATCCGGATGATTCAATGGATAAAGAAAAACTTCTTATACTCGCGGAACAGGCGGTATTGGTATCTAAAACAAAAGGTTATACGAACGGACGCTCTACAATTGTATCTACTCAAGATTATGATTTCTGGGATGATACCGCATTAAATTCTTTTGCGGTTGTTATGGCAAAAAGACATTCTCAACTCGGAATAAACTTCGAAGAAGCCCTTGTAGAACAATTCCAGAACGAAAATATATTATCTCAAAACCATTTAATAGAAGTCGTAACTTCATTGGCCAGTGCAATTGATGCGAAAGATGAATATACAAAAGACCATTCATCATCAGTTTCAAGATATTCCGTTGCGCTTGCAAGAGCAATTAATCTGCCGGAAAAAGAAATTGAACGCATTAAACTGGGAGCGCTGCTTCATGATATAGGAAAAATCGGCATACCGGAATATGTTTTAACAAAACCGGCAAAATTAACGGATGAAGAATTTAAAGTTATACAACAGCACCCGACAATCGGTGTTCAAAAGATACTTGAGCCTAATCCGTTGCTGCATGATTTAATTCCTATAGTTAAATACCACCATGAACAATGGAACGGAAAAGGTTATCCTTGCGGATTAAAAGGTGATGATATTCCTCTTGCGGCAAGAATAGTTGCCGTCGCCGATACATATCACGCCTTGATTAGCGACAGGCCTTACAGAAAAGGTTTAAGCGTTGAAAAAGCTTGCGCTATTCTTGAAGAAGGTGCCGGTATTCAATGGGATAAAGAATTAGTAAGACAATTTATTTCTATAGCACCGTCACTTGCCACTAAAATTTAATTATTGCTTTTTACGTGGTAATACGGCAGTTCGGAGTTAATGTCTAATTTCTTTGCATTATGCCTAAATATTTTTGATTTATATAAACCCGTATATGCAAGGAAATATTTTAAGCTGACATTTAACACCCCTAATCCGTATTTGCACGAACGCGTAAAATTAATGGAAGAAGCTTCCGGAAAATACTTAGTCGGGCAGCTTATTTCTCCTATTTTATATCCGTAGTAGCAAACCAGTGCAAGCATTTCATTGTCGAAAATAAAATCATCATCGCAATCTTCAAGCGGTAAATTTTCAAGTACTTTTCTTTTAAATCCTCTAAATCCGGTATGATATTCGGATAAATGCTGTCCTAAAAATATGTTTTCAAATGTTGTAAGAAATTTATTTGAAATGTATTTGTATAATGGCATTCCGCCTTCAAGCGCATTAGAAAGCATTCTTGAAGCGATAACCGCATCATATTCTTCAAAAGCAAGCATAGAGGCTATAGCGGGAATTAATTTGGGAGTATATTGATAATCGGGGTGGAGCATAATTATTATATCTGCATTTGATTTTAATGCTGCGGTATAACAAGATTTTTGATTACCTCCGTATCCTCGGTTCTCTTTATGTACAATTGTAGTAATATTTAAATCTTTTGCCAAATCTTTTGTATTATCTTGAGATTTATCATCGGTAAGTATTATTTCATCTACAATATCCTGGTATATTTCATTGTAAGTTTTTTCCAACGTTTTTTCAGCGTTGTAGGCAGGCATGACAACAACTATTTTTTTACCGTTTAACATAATTCCCTCTTTGAATATTTTTAATTATATTCTAATCTTTTTAACTTGTCTAATAAAAATAGTTATATTAAATGATTTAATTTACTTGTTAAGTTTTGTAAAATAATGATATAATAAATTAAAGTGTAAAGAAAAAACAGTCGATAGTTTTTATATCTAGGATATTGGTGAAATTAATGAGTTCTTGCGAATTAAAAGAAAGTTTAGAAGTTGTATTAAACTTTGCAAAAGAAGAAAAGCATACTATTTTAATCGTTGATGACGAAGAGAATAATCTTCAATTACTGAGAAGAACTTTTCGCGGGAAATATAATATATTAATGGCTCATAACGGAGTTGAAGCGCTGGAAGTTGTTAAGCAGCACGGTGATGAAATATCATTAATTGTAAGTGACCAAAAAATGCCGGTTATGGAAGGTACTGAATTTTTAAAACAAGTTCGCCAAACTAATCCTCAGATAGTGAAGATACTTTTAACCGGTCACGTTGATACGGATATTATAGTCGCAGCTATCAATGATTGTGAACTGTTTCAATATATTTTAAAACCTTTTGAACCGGAAGAACTTCAAATCGCGGTTGACAGCGGTATTCAAAAATATTCAATGGCAAGTAACAACAAAGTATTTTATAAAGAGCTTAGAGAGTTGTTCTATAAAACAATAAGAGCTATCTCTAACGCTTTGGACACAAAAGACTCTTATACAAACGGACATTCATTGAGGGTTACGCTTTATTCTATGATTCTTTCAAAGGAATTGCATTTTGACGACGCTTATATGGAAGATATTGAAATCGCGGGATTGCTGCATGATATCGGAAAAATAGCAATGCCAAAAAGCATTCTTTGTAAGAACGGAAGATTGACTGATGATGAATTTCTTGTTATGAAATCACATCCCGTAAGAGGCGAAAAGATTGTTATTAATATTAAAAAATTACAAGTTATTTCGGAATGGGTTAAAGCCCACCACGAAAAATGGGACGGCAGCGGTTATCCAGACGGATTAAAGGGTGAAGAAATACCTTTGGCCGGCAGAATTATTGCAATTGCTGATACTTATGACGCTATGACATCAACCAGACCTTATCGTACAGCGTTATCTCATGAAGTTGCAATTTCAGAAATTAAAAGATGTGCTGGAACTCAGTTTGACCCGAAACTCGCGGAAATATTTGTTTCTTTATCAGATAAAATTGATGAAGCTAGAAAAAATCCTGAACTCGTTTATCCTAAATATTCATTTTTAGCAAAAAATATCGATTTTAAAGTTACATCCGAAGAATCACAGGCAAGACAAGCTCAGCAGCAAACTCAATCTTCGCAAATTGCATAATTTAATCCAAAGAATTTACTTCAATTTCTATATTTGAGGTGAACTGTTTTTCGAGCATTTGGGTTAAATCATTAGAGGTGGTTGTCCAAAAATTCGGTGATGTTAAAATTTTCTTTTCGCTGTCATTTGCTTTTAATACAACAGGATCCGAACCTTTAAATTGGGATAAAATATCTCTTAGTGCGATTAAGTTTTCATAATTCATTTCTTTTTTAATGGAAATTGTAATTATGTTGCTGTTTTCTATCGGTTTTACCGTTTCAATAATAATTTGAGAGCTTCCGTCTTCTCTTTTTTGGTATTTACCGCCTATAATAATTTTCTTTTCCTGTTCTATTAAAGAGTTATATTCCTGCAGTGTTTTATGGAAAGCGACAAAAGGAATTTCGCCGGTTAAGTCTTCAATAATTCCTGCTTTAAAGAATTTTGTAGGGTCTTTTTTCTTTGGGATTTGCCTTACTTCGCTGATAAGACCGCAAATGGTAACATTTGTATTGTTTTCAATATTTTCTAAATCTATAATATTGTGTGTAGTTAAGAACGGGAGTTTTTCCCTTATGGATTCAAGCGGATGGCTTGTTAAATAAAAGCCTAAGTATTCTTTTTCAATTTCTTGAATTTCTTTATCCGTGTATTCGCTGTCGCAGTCATATAATTCAAAGGCCTGCATGTGGTAGCTGCTGCCGGAATTATTATCTGCTAAATTAGCGAATAAACTTACCTGACCTAATTCTTTTGCTTCATATTCTTTAGCGGCGGCATTTAATATATTTTCAATATTGATAAAGATTTTTTTTCTGCAAGGTTCAAGGCAGTTTAAAGCGCCTGCTTTTGTTAAGTTTTCAAGAGCTTTTCTGTTGATAATTCTCGGATTTATCCTTTGTGTGAGGTCTGAAATTGATTTAAATTCTCCGTTTGTTTCGCGTTCGTTTAAAATTTCTTTTAAAACGGCTTCTCCTATACCTTTTATAGAGTTAAGTCCAAATCTTATATTATTGCCGTCAGGAGTGAATTCGGCGTTTGATTTGTTTATATCAGGGGGTAATACTTTAATCCCCAGTTTTTGTGCTTCTGAAATATAAAGTTGAATTTTTTCCAAATCATCTTTAGAATTTGTAAGCATTGCGCAGAGGTATTCAACGGGGTAATGTGCTTTTAAATAAGCTGTTTGATATGCAACAAAAGCGTAGCAGGCCGAGTGTGACCTGTTGAAACAGTACTCAGCAAAACTTCCGATTTGTTCAAACAGTTCTCGGGCATCTTTTTCCTGCATTCCTTTTTCAACGCATTTTTGTATAAATGGAGCTTCAAGTTTTTCCAGTTCTTCAGGGTGTTTCTTCGCCATAATACGACGGACTTTATCAGCTCCGCCGAGTGTATAATCAGCCAGAACCTGAAATATTTGCATAATCTGCTCTTGATATACCATTGTCCCGTATGTATCTTTCAGCACATTTTCCAACAACGGATGAGCGTATGTTATGGGCAGTTGACCGTGTTTTCTTTTTACAAATTTTTCCACCATGCCTGAGCCTAAAGGCCCCGGACGGAATAATGCAACCAAAGCGCCTAAATCTTCAAATACGGAGGGCTTTAAATCCTTAACCAGTTTTTTCATGCCCGATGATTCTAACTGGAATACACCGTCTGTATTCCCTGCGATTAACATATCATATACTTCTTTATCATCAAGAGGAATATTATTAATATCGATTTCAACTCCGTGTCTTTGCTTGATGAGGTCTAAGGTCTGCATAATGATTGTTAAGTTCTTCAGCCCGAGGAAGTCCATTTTAAGCAATCCGATTTTTTCGCAATCTTCTTTCGGATATTCAGTTATTACGTTTCCTTCTTTTGCGTATTGCACAGGTACTATTTCATCAAGCGGCTGGTGTGCAATGATAACTCCTGCGGCGTGCATGCCTGTATTCTGTTTAATCCCTTCAATATTAATGGCTTCATCAATAATTTTTCTGATAAGGGCGTCTTCATCGTATACTTTTTTCAAATCAGGAGATACTTCCAAAGCTTTTGTAATTGTCATACCGACTTCTGAAGGAACATATTGGCTGACTCTGTTTGAAATTTCAAAAGGTAAATTCATAACTCTTGCGACTGCTTTAATTGCCGCTTTTGCCGAAAGTGTACCAAAAGTTATTATCTGGCAAACCTTATCTTTACCGTATTTATCGGTAACGTAATCTATTACACGTTCTCTGCCGTCGCCAAAGTCAATGTCGACAT
>CANPXC010000056.1 GCA_947585605.1 Candidatus Gastranaerophilales bacterium
CTTTAACGGCGCAAAAGCTTTTGAAAAAAGAAAAAATAAAATATGTATGTGCTGTTCACGCCTCTGATATTACGGTTTTAACTGATTGGAAATACTCTTTGTATTTTAAAAATCAATTGAAAAAAGCATATATTAATGCCGATAAAATTGCGGCAAGAAGTCCCGTTTTGAAAAGAAAAATTGAAGAAATTATTCACTGCACAAAAGAAAAGGATTTCATCGCATTCTCCGGCTTAGATGAAGAAACTTTTTCATCTGCCTGCGGATATAGTGGAAATAAAAAAGAATTAAATCCTAAAAATATTACAATTACGACAATTTCATCACTTATAAAAAGAAAAAATATTGATATCATTATAAAAACATTATCATTATTAAAAGAATATAATATAAAATTAAAGATTATAGGTTCCGGCAAAGAAGAAAAATCATTAAAAGACTTGGCTTCAAAGCTCAATTTAAATGAAAAAATTACATTTACCGGAGAATTAAATCATTCCCGGGTTATGGAAGAACTGAATAAATCTGACATTTTTGTATTGTTGAGCGCTCATGAAACGTTTGGTTTGGCGTATTTAGAGGCAATGGCTGCTAATAATATAATTATTGCAAAAAAAGATGACGGGATTGACGGGATTTTAATTAACGAAAAAAATTCATTTCTTATAAATATCGATGAATATGAATTGAAAGACTGCATTTTACAAATATTGTCATCAGACAAAAAAGATATTGATTTAATCAGACAAAATGCTTGTAACACAATAAACAAGCTCACATCTGCCGAAGCTGCAAAAAATTATTCGGAAAACATTTAAAAACAGTGCATTTACAACTCTTAATATTTATTTTAATTTCTTTAAAGTTTTTTTTAATATTGCCGAATAAATTACTTATACTTTGAAAGGTTTTGGTATGGATGAATATAATGTTTCTAATAATTTTAATTTAAAGTCACAAATGGAAAGGCTTAATAATTTAGAAGAAAAAATTAATGATTCATCTATTATTGATCTTTACGATACTTCAAATTCAATTGCCTCAGATCAATTTTTATCCGAAACCATTGACCAATTTTCTTACGAAAACACTAACCAATTATCTTCCAAAAACGTTGACCAATATTCTTCCGAATCAGATTGGTCAGATATTACTTGGACTGAAAATAACAAAAGAGGGAAAAAAACTTATACGTTTAAAACTGCTGACGGCACAACCATTACCGTTGACAATCTGGTTAATCCTGATACTAATCAAGAAATTAAAGTTAAACAAAATCCAAAAACAGGAGAAATTATTGTTATAGGTGCTAATCAAGCCTCAATAAAAGGGAGCAATAATGGTGTAAAAATTAATATTATTGATAGCTCGATTTCTGATATAGCTTTAGGCAAAGGTGATGACAATATTGTAGTTCATAATTCAACAATCAAATCTTTGCTCTCGGGCAGCGGAGATGACATAATTCAAGCTTATGATGCCTCGATTAATGAAATAAATTCCGACTCAGGTGATGATTCTATTTATTTGTTCAATTCCACGGTTAACAAAGATGTTAATTCTGGTTCCGGTAATGATAAAATCATAATCGAAAATTCTACTGTCGAAAAAGATATAAACGCAGGAAAAGATGATGATTTCATTAATATTCAAAATTCTTATATAAAAGGTAGTGTTCTGGGGAATAACGGTCAAGATGATATACTAATTAATAATTCAGAGGTTAAGTCTGTTCAAGGTAATAAAGGTGACGATGTTATCTTAAGTAATAATTCGAAAATTTCTGATTCCGTTGAAGGCAATGATGGTAATGATGTATTAAAATTAGTTAATTCCGAAACAAAAATCCTTAACGCCGGTAAAGGTTATGACAGTTTGATTATTAATAATTCAAATGTTCCTACAATTAAATACGATAAGAATGATGTTGTATATAAAGATACTGATGTAAAAAGCAGTTCTCCTTTAGAGGGTATTGATGAAACCTCTCTTGAACAGGCAGATAGTATAATCGAAAACAAAATTTCTAAATACACTAATCAAAATTTATTACCCGAAGAACAGTTACAAATCACTATTCTCGATTCCCTTACTAATAATTTTGAAAATATTAAAGACCAATATGAAAAAGCTTTGAAAAAGGAAGGTTGTGTTTCTGACTGCTATAACTTTATTAAAGAACTATTAGATATGGGTGTTTCCCGTCAAGACATTGAAGCTGCCATTAAAGAACAAGAACAAATGCTTAATGAATTAAAAAGTACTTTTAATCCCGGCAGTGAAAAAACATTTAATGAAGTATACAAAAAATGGACAGGCGTTGACTTTAACGAGGAAAATATTACAAAATACCTTGAATCAGAACAAATCTATAATGTTGCAACTACCGGTATTTACAAAACTCAAATGTTTCAAAATTCCGTAGAAAATGCCGATAATATTCAAGAAGTATTTGACTACTATACTAATTATTTTGGTGACAAAGAAAAAGCCAGAGAAGAATTAAATAAAGTCTTTGCGACTCAATATGCATTAGATGATAAACTTAAAAATCCGGACGGTTCATATCACCTCTTAACCGACTGTGAAACATACAGAATTAACGAAAATTATGAATTAGAAATAATTATCCCTGACAGAAGATGTGGTTCTGAAACTTGGGAGGGCAGTGTCAAAACAGTTCCGTTATCCGAACAAACAAATTTCTTACCTAAGAAAAAAAGTGCTTTTGAGGAAATCTTTAAACAATATACGGATAATTATATATCTAACTTTGAAGCCGTAGCCGGTAAAAGCCTGCAGGAAATTCAACTCGATTACAAAACCAATCAGATTAATGCCTGCGGCTGCAATAACTCTTTCCAGAAATTAATTGACAGATACTGTGAAGACCAAGAAGGTTTCGCTGATAAGTTCTCATTTGCTGTTCAATCTGCCGGTCTTGGGTTAATGGTTATAGGCGGTGTAGTTACTTTTGTCTGCCCTCCTGCCGGCGTTACTTTAATGCAAGTCGGAAAATATACCGCAATTACCGGTATGTTTTCTGATAATGCATTAAAACTTTTAGACGGTATCTCTGCCGATGAAAAAATGTCGGGTCAAGAGGCCTTGGATTTAGTCAAAGAAACTGCAATTGAACTCGCTCTTTATTATTCAGGTCAAAAAATCAATGGCGTTGCAAAAAACGTTCAAGACAGAGTACTTACCGCAACGCAGTCCAAAACACTGGCTTTCCTTTCAGAAATAGGTACGGACGCTACTTTAAGTTTAATGACAAATTATCTAATTACAGGTGATCCTGATCTTACCGGTGAAGGTATAAGTCAATTACTGGGTATTATTACAGGTATTGCAGGTGCTAAGGTTAACGCATACTATAAAGAATCTTTTGAAACAGCTAATACATATTTTAAAAATAATGACCCGGATGGTGCGTTTGATTTTCTTAAAAGCAAAGGTATATCAGATAAAAAAATCTTTGCGACTTATGCAAATGCTGAATTAATAAAACTCGCCGAAGACTTTAAATTAAACGGCGATTATGATTCCGTTTCAAATCAAATCAATAGCTCTAAAATCCTTAATTGTGACACTAAAGCTGCTAAACAAACTCTGGACGAATACTGCACTCAAATAGAAAAAGAATATGTTGCAAAAATGATTTATGACGGTGCTGATACTGATACAGTCTATAAATATATTAACAACTCTAAACTTCTGACAGACGCAGATAAAGCATATTTTGAAAAATATATTTCCGGAACGGATTTAATAAACAGACTATATAAACAAGGAATAGATTATAGAAAATATAAAGATGTAAATTTTAATACAGAACAAGGTTCAATGATTAAAAACGATTTGCAACTGGTAGAAAAAGCAAAATTAGAAGGAAAAAATATCAATGATTTGATGGTTCCTAAAATATCAGATGTTGATGCAGAATTATCTACTTTAAAGATTGGTGATATATTTGAAGTTTCAGGCGAAAATAAAATATATATTAAAACCTCCGATAATAATTATACTATGCTGAATATGAGCAAAGAAAAATATTGTGAATTATTCCCCGCAGTAGATAGATATACTTCCTCTCAAGGCCGCTCAGGTGACTGTTACCTTGTATCTGCACTAAATTCATTGATGTGTAATCCCGAACAAAGAGTAAAACTATTATCCTGCATTAAAGAAAATGCAGATGGAAGTATAACGGTAAAATTACCTAATTCTTATTCAGATATAACAATTAAACCGGGTGAAGATATAACGTCTTTAGGAGTACAATCATCAAAATCAGTTTCAGGCCCGCTTGGAATGCAATTATTAGAATATGCCTATAAGGTAGAATATTACTCTAAAGAGAATCCAACAGAAATACAAAAAGTGAATAAAAATATATCCAGTTATGATAAAGACATAAGTCAACAATGGGAAAAATATAAATCAGACTATCAAGATATGTATGATTGCCGTACCGAAGAAGATATGAGAATTATATCAAATGAAAAATTACAAGAATTTAAGAAAAATTTTAAAGAAGATATAACAGCAGATCAAATGATGGCTTTAAATATATATTTATATGGTCGGGCAATAACTCCGGAGCAAGCTTCTAAGGGAATTAAATCTATTTTAGGTACGGATGACATAAATAAAATAAATGAACTTAAAGAATTTTACAATAACAACAGTTTATTCTTTGATAATTTTACAAATATTCTCAAAATTGATGAATATAGAGATTCAATAGCAAATATGGCAGATCAACAAATAGAATTTGATTTTGAAAATGTAGAAAAACAAGCCGGTAACGGCGGTTATTCAAGTGATGTATTTAGAAGGTTCGGATTGAATGCCGCTACTAATTCGGTAAATTATATCTATGACATTATAGAACACCCCGATTTGTATTCGAATAGAATATTCACTGCAGGTACAGCCAAAACAAAACAAGATTATATTGAATTATATAATGATAAAAACAGTAAATTGTATGACTATTGGCATACTCCTGCTGGAGAAATAGAATACAAACGTCTGTTGGCTAATGCTCCTGAAAACATACACCCAAATTTAGTATCACGGCATGCATATTCATTAGAAATAAAGTATGAAAATAACATACCATACGTTATTGTTACTAACCCTTGGGGCGCTGATGCCAGCAAACCTCAAATGGTTAAATTAACAATAGAAGAATTTCAAAAATATTTTTCGAATATATATATGGGATGGTAGTAACCTATTAATTAAAGGAAAGAATAAAAATGGATAGAATGAACGAAAAATTTACCGAATATAGAAATGATATACCCCAAAAAACGCATAGTAATTTTGATTTACAAATAAATACATACAAACATTTTTTAAAGAAAATGGAAAAATCTGAATTTAAAAATGCTTATACCAGATATATTACAGAAATTAATCTTTTGAAATCACTTTTGGTTGAAGCGGAAAAAGAAAACAGAAAAACAGAAGCAGAAGAAATAAAACAAAAAATTGCAGACATAAATAAAATTCTATACGAGCAAAATGGTATAAGATTACAATAATTAAATTTTCCCCGGAGAATTTATGATAATTTTATAATGAGATTTTTTGTTTGTTTTATAATGAAACAATGAAAAAGATTAAAGAAAATTATAAAATTATTATAAAAAATATGCTGGGTAAGAAATCTACCGACGCATTTATAAAAGAGAGCAGTAATACCGAGCTAAAAAAGACATTAAATATATTTGATTTGTTAATACTGGGCGTAAGCGCAGTTGTAGGGACGGGAATATTTACAATAATCGGAAGTGCAATAGTAGGAAGCAGCGACGGCGCGGGAGCAGGTACTGCAATAATAATATCAATGCTCATTGCGGCGCTGGCAAGCTTATTTTCAGCCCTCGCATATTCTGAAATAGCAGCAATGATACCTGTAGCCGGAAGCGCATATACATTCACATACGCAACTATGGGCGAATTTATGGCGTGGATGGTAGGCTGGGTTTTAATGCTTGAATATGCCATAGGAAATATTACCGTAGCTACAGCTTGGACAGGATATTTCGTTCAGCTGCTTAAAGGATTTAAGCATATCTTACCAGCTTTTATTGTTAATTTTCCGCTGTATTTAAGAAATGATTTCCGTTCAATGTACGCACTATGCGATAAATACGGATGGGATGTACATGATAAAATGCCTTTTATAAATCTTCCGTTCGGGTTGGAAATACCTGTTGCAATAAATATACCTGCAATCGGGATTGTATTACTTTTGACAATTCTGTTAATAAAAGGAGTTAAGGAGTCAACAAGAGTTGCGGGACTAATGGTATTGGTAAATTTATCAATAATACTTTCATTTATATTTGTGGGTGCGAAATATGTTGCGCCTGAAAATTGGCAGCCATTTGCTCCAAACGGGATAGAAGGAATTTTAGCGGGAACTTTCATCATATTTTTTGCTTATATAGGTTTTGACGCAATATCAACAGCGGCGGAAGAAACCAAAAATCCCCAAAGAGATTTACCTATTGCAATTATAGGTACGTTAATCCTTTGTACGATATTGTATATATCTGTAGCACTTGTACTTACGGGTATAGTGCCGCAGGTAAATATAGATACGCATGCGCCTTTAGCTCATGCAATGAGGTTGATAGGCAAAAACTGGTATGCAGGGGCAATATCTGTCGGCGCGTTATGTGCTTTGACTTCCGTGCTTTTGGTATATCAATTGGGAACAACAAGAATTTTCTACGCTATAGCAAGAGATAACTTTTTACCAAAAAATATAATGAAAATTCATCCTAAATTCAAAACTCCGCACATTATAACTTGGATTTCAGGAATATTGGTAATTTTAGGCTCTTTATTTATGGATTTAAACATTTCTGCCGAGCTTTGTAATTACGGAACATTTGCTTCGTTCGTAATAATATGTATAGAAGTTTTAATATTAAGAAAAACTGAACCTGACAGGCCCAGACCGTTTAAAGTTCCGTTTTGTCCTTTATTTCCGATACTGGGAATAATAATGTGCAGCTGCTTTATGATATATAAAGGTATATCGGGAGGAACATCTTCTCTTTATTTCTTGTTATGGATAATAATGGGCCTTGCGATATATATTTTTTACGGATATAAAAATAAAAGAAACAAGGAGGAATTATGAAAAAAAATTTAATTCTTGCAGTAGCAATTATGACAATGATGTTACCTGCTATTGCTAATCCTGTTATAACATCAAGTAAAACAGACCCAACATTCATAACAAATCCAAATTCCGGTACGTCAGGACTGGTACATACTAACAGGTTTTAATAACTTACCTAATAATGGTAAGTTATTTTTTTTTATGTTTGCAATAAAATATAGTAAACAAGGAAATTAAAATGAAACATTCAAAATATTCCGCAGTAATAGTAGGGAGCGGTATTGCAGGATTATATGCCGCAATAAAACTTCAAAAAGAGGTAAAACTTCCGAACGGAATACTGATAATAACAAAAACCAAATTGATAGAATCCAATTCAAAATATGCTCAAGGCGGAATGGTTTGTGTTATGCCTGAAAATAAGCTGGATTCTTGTACTCTGCATATTGAAGATACAATAAAGGCCGGTGCCGGGCTTACTGACGCAAAGGTGGCGGAATTTATATCACAAAAAAGCGCACAAGTTGTAAAAGAACTGCAAAATTTCGGTGTTGATTTTGACAGGGATGAAAATAACAAGCTCAAATTTACAAAAGAAGCGGCACACAGCGTAAATCGTATACTTCATGCCGGTGGTGACGCGACCGGATTTTGTATTGAGAATGCTCTGGTAAAGTATGTTTTAACCAAAAAAGATATAACAATATATGAACAAACACTTGCAGTAGAGCTTTTAACCGATTTAAAGAACGTAAACAGAGGGCTTATTGCATATAATTATGAAGATAATGAGTATGAAATAATAGAGGCTCCGGCAGTAATATTAGCTACGGGAGGGGTGGGGCAGTTATATAAATATACTACAAATCCCGATATCACAACAGGTGACGGAATAGCCCTTGCATATAGAGCAGGTGCCGTCGTAAAAGATATGGAATTTGTTCAATTTCATCCTACGGCATTTTCAATCGGTAAAAGGGAAGGCGCAAAGCTGGTTGATAAAGACGGAAATACTTTTATGGAAAAGTATGATAAACGTCTGGAACTGGCTCCGAGAGATGTTGTGACCCGCGCTATATATAATGAAATGCTTAAAACTAATACAAAAAATGTATATCTTAACGCAACCCATATAAACGAATTAAAATTTGAAAAGCGTTTTCCAACAATTTATGGCGCTTGCAGAGAATACGGAATAAATCCCTCAGAGAACTATATTCCCGTATCACCGTCTGCTCACTATTATATGGGCGGAATAAAAACTCAAGTAAACGGAACGACATCTGTTCAAGGATTGTATGCTATAGGCGAAGCCGCTTGTACCGGACTGCATGGTGCAAACAGGCTGGCTTCAAATTCTATTTTGGAATGCGCGGTAACTGCATTTGAACTTGTTAATCACTTAAAATCAATTACATTAAATAATAAAGACTTAAATGATGACAAGATATCAAAAATAATAAGCTTTTACGAAAATTCTTTAAAAGAAAACTACAATACCGATTATGAAAATTTATTTAAAGAAATAAAAGAAATAATGTGGGAAAATGTAGGCATTATAAGGAATTATGATAAATTAAATTCCGCAAAAGAAAAAATAAACAAATTGAAGGACGATTTTCCGTATTCATACAAATGTCCTGACAGAAGTGCATACGAAATTCGCAATATGCTTACGATTGCAGAGTTAATAACGGAATTTGCAATCAACAGGAAAGAATCACGCGGAGCGCATTACCGCGAAGACTATCCTCAAAAGGATATGATAGCACACTCGCATGAATTGTCCGGAACAACGGCACTGAAAGGTTAAATATGATATTATTACAGGATTTTATAGTAAAAGAACACATAAAAAACGCGTTAAAAGAAGATATAGGCTTCGGCGATATAACAACGGATACTATTATAAATGAAAATGATACCCTTACCGCCAAACTGAATACACGCCAAGACGGTATATTATGCGGAATAGATATAGCTGAAGCGGTTTTTAAAACACTTTCAAGCAGTGTAAAATTTGAAAAAAAATTCAAAGACGGTGATGAAATAAAAAAAGGAGATACTCTTGCAATAATACATGGAAACGCAAGAGCAATATTAACTGGTGAAAGAACTGCTCTAAATTACATTCAGCGTTTAAGCGGTATAGCAACAGAAACAAATAATTATCAAAAAGCAATAGGGAATTATAAAGCAAGAATAACAGATACCCGAAAAACCACGCCGGGATTTAGAATGTTTGAAAAATATGCCGTAGCAACAGGCGGAGCTAAACTTCATCGTTTTAACTTATCTGATTGCGTAATGATAAAAGATAATCACATACAATTTGCCGGTTCAATCACAAATGCAGTTAAGAAGATAAAAGAAAAAATTTCACATACACACAAAATTGAAATAGAATGTGATACAACAGAACAGGTAAAAGAAGCTTTAGCCGCCGGCGCTGATATAATTATGCTTGATAATATGACTTGTGAACAAATGAAAACATGTGTTGAATTAATTAATAATAAAGCAATTGTTGAAGCGAGCGGGAATGTAACAATCGAAACAATTAATTCTATTGCCCAAACAGGTGTGGACGTTATATCATCAAGTGCAATTGTTGCGAAAGCTAAAACTCTCGATATAGCATTAGACATGTAATATTGCACTAATTGAATTTTTGTTGCAAAATAGTAATTATAAAAGGGGTTAATAATTGAATATAACGGTCTTTATAAAACAAGTTCCCGATACTGATGATGTTAAATGGACTGCAAACAATAATATTGACAGAACCAATATGGAAAGCATTCTCAATCCGCCGGATACGGAAGCGTTGGAGGCTGCATTAAATTTAAAAGATAAATACGGCGCAACGGTAACTGCAGTAACAATGGGGCCAAAAAATGCCGTTAATGTTCTAAAAGAAGCAATAGCCCGAGGAGTCGATAACGCATATTTACTTTGTGATTCAAAATTTGCAGGTTCTGACACAAATGCAACATCAAAAGTTTTAGCTTCAATGATACAAGAAAAATTATCTGACAGCGATATAATTTTGTTCGGACAAACAGCAATTGACGGTGAAACAGGGCAAACAGGTATTTCTGCGGCAGTAAGGCTGAATTTACCGTATATCACACACGTAAATGAAATTATTGAGGTTGATGAAACTTCCTTAACAGCAAACTGTGAAACTGAAACAGAAAAAATAACTTATAAAATAACACTCCCTGCTGTTTTATGTATTAATAATTATGTAATAAAACCTCGAATTCCAAGAATTGGCGGTTATATACGCGCAAAGGAATATATTTATAATTCATATAATCTTTATGATTTGAATATAAATGAAAACGAAACAGGGGTAAAAGGCTCTCCTACTTATGTTTCAAAGGTATTTAAAAATGAAGAAAAACGCAATTGTAAATTTATAAATACAAATGAAGAAAATGTTTTCGCTCAAATAAAACAGGAAATAATTAATTCAACGGAGAAATAATGGAACCAAACGGAATATTAATATATGGAGAATTAAAAGAAGATTGTACTATAGCCCCCGTAGTACTTGAATTGGTTTCAAAATCCGCAGAATTGAAAGAAAAGCTATGGAATCAAAGAATAATGGTTGCAATAGCGGGGCCTAGAATTAATTACGAAAATATAATAAACACTCTCGGGGAATACGGCGCTGATGAAGTAATAATAGTAAGTGATGACAGGCTGGGAACATATAATAAAAACTATCACGCAAATATTTTTACCAAAATAGCGGAAAAATACCCGCCGAGAATAATACTTATAGGTGCAACTCATCAAGGACGCGAGATTGCTCCGTACACATCAATTCATTTGAATACTGGGCTTACTGCCGATTGCACTAATTTGGATATTGACGATAACAAAATTCTTTTATCAACAAGACCTACATTTGGCGGTAAATTAACCGCTGATATATTATGCAGAACATTCCCTCAAATGGCAACAGTACATCAAAATACTTTTAAAGCAGTTAAAACCGAAAACAAAGCAACAGCCGTATTTGATTGGTTTGATTTAGATAAAATCGAAAAAAGAATAGAAATATTAAATTTAATTAAGAAAACATCTTCTTCAAAAGATATAAACAGTGCAAAGATTATCGTATCCGGCGGAGCGGGCGCTTGTCAAAAAGACGGATTTACGCTTATATATGAACTCGCTCAACGATTAAATGCAGCTGTAGCAGGTTCAAGAGAAGCTTTTGAAAAAGGATATATTACAAAATCTCAACAAATAGGACAAACAGGAAAAACCGTTGCCCCTGAACTCTATAT
>CANPXC010000057.1 GCA_947585605.1 Candidatus Gastranaerophilales bacterium
GCGCCTTTGTTATTTTCAAGGCTGATATTAAAAAGCGTTTCTAAGTTTTTATTTGCGATGTCGCTTCTTGTCATTTTTTCCTCCTTAGCAAAAACTGTTGAGCTTATTGAAAGCATAATTAGTAATGTCATCGTCAGTATTCTTTTTAGCATGGTTATCCTCTATAAACGTTAATGTTGACATAATACAATAATAATAGTATATTTTTTTGACACTATGTCAATAAATTTATAAAAGGACAATGCTTTTAAAATAATAGAAAAGGAGATAAAATGAAAAATATATTTTTGATAATTTTAGGATTAATTATTATTGGTTCGGGAGCTGTTTGGGCTTTGAACGGTAAAACACAGGCAAAGGAGGATACAAATATGGATAAAAAAGTATTAGTAGCGTATTTTAGTGCAACGGGAACAACAAAACAAGTTGCAGAAAACTTAGCGAGTGCTATAAATGCGGATATTTATGAAATCAAACCGAAAGTTCCTTATACAAAAGCAGATTTAGACTGGATGGATAACAATTCAAGAAGCACCCTTGAAATGAAAGACCACAACTCACGCCCTGAAATAGTTAATGATAATTTTTCAACGGATAATTATGACACAATATTTTTAGGATTTCCTATCTGGTGGTATATAGCTCCGACTATTGTTAATACATTCTTGGAAGCACATGACTTATCAAACAAAAGAATTATTCTTATTGCGACATCAGGCGGAAGCGGATTTGGCAAAACGGTTGAAAATCTTAAAAAGAGCGTATCTTCTTCAACTCAAATAAAAGAAGGCAAGCTATTTAACAATCACCCGACAAAAGAAGAACTTAAAAAATGGACAGAAGGAGTTTTATAAAAAACGCTGCAATTATTGCAGGAGTTACAGCAGGCGCAGCAGTGCTTTCAAAATCAGTGCTGCCCTCAATAAGCGAGGAAAATAAAAAAATGAAAATATTAGTAATAACCGGAAGTCCGAGAAAAAACGGCAACTCAAATACCTTAGCTGATAATTTTATAAAAGGTGCAAAAGAAAACGGTCATAACGTTGTTCGTTTTGACAGTGCATTTAAAAATGTTCACCCATGCGCAGCTTGCAATAAATGCGGTATGAACGGCGATTGTGTTTTTAATGACGACTTTAATTTCATAAAAGGAAATATAGTCGATTCTGATATGGTCGTTTTTGCAACTCCAATGTACTACTTCGGGATATCGGCCCAATTAAAAGCCGTAATAGACAGGTTCTATTCAATTAACGGAAAAATTCACACTCCTAAAAAATCAGCACTGATATTAACATACGCCGATACCTCGGCAAAAGAGGCACAACCGATTAAAAATCACTACGAGGTGCTTTTAAATTATTTAGGCTGGCAGGATGTCGGGCAAATTATAGCATCAGGTGTTTGGACAGAAGGCTCCGTCAACAATACAAATTTCCCCAAACAGGCCTATGAACTGGGAAAGAGCTTATAAAATTATAATTTAAATTCTAAAATAAAAGCTGATAAATGACTATCAGCTTTTATTTTACATTTTTATATTTTTTGGGGGCTTATTGTATAATAAAAAAAGTTACATAACGGAAACTTATTATGCTTAAATCTTTATATAAAATATTTACTGTTTCAATGGTAATTTTATGTATTTTAGCAGGAATTTTTCTTAGATTTAAATTTTTTTTATCACATCCCGGTTTTTGGAGTGATGAATTTCTTTTAGTTAATAATATTTTATTTCTGCCATTTACCGAAATGTTTTATAAAATGGAAATACTAATCCTCCCGCCATTTTTCCCGTTTTTTACTAAACTTATAACAAATATATTCGGGGTCAGCGTTTATTCATTAAGAGTTCTTGCTCTGCTTTTTAGCTGCGGTTCTTTAATGTTATTTTATCCTTTATTAAATAAAGTATTTAAAAATAAAATATGCATTTTTTTCGGATTATTATTATTTTCAGTTAACGGTATGCTGATATATTATGCCTCTGAATGCAAACAGTACAGCAGTGAAGTATTTTTCTGCGTATTATTGTTATTTTTGTTTGATAAATTTAAGACGGATACTAAAAAACAAATTTTATTCTGGATAATAATATCATTTATATCTCCGTTCTTTGCTTTTTCATCTCTTTTTGTACTGCCGGTATTCATATTATACAGGCTATCAGAAAAAAATATTTCAATAAAAAATAAAATCCCGTATTTATACATTGCTTTTTCACTTTTATTAGCCTTTGGAACTTTATATATTACTACATATAACAATCAATCAGATATGTATCACTGGCATGATTCAAGGTATTATCAATTTTCGTTTTACAATTTAAAGTTTGCATTAACAGAATTTTTTAAGTATTTAAATTTATACTCTAAATTCATACTTATCACATTTTTTGCAGGAATTATTATATCAATTATCAGAAAAAATAAATATGCAATAGTTTCATCCGGCATAATAGTAATCGCGCTTTTAGCTTCATTTATTTGTAAATACCCGTTTGACGGAAGATTAATTATATATTTAACCCCTATTATCATAATATTAGTCAGCTCCGTTTTGGATATAAATTTCAGCAAATTTAAAATAGCCAATATTATTATTCCCATTATGATTATAGGCTGTCTATATATGTCAAACCCTGATATATTACTTCCCAAAATGGATGGTATGCATTCCGCGTCATATTATGACAGAAACAAAGAGCAAGAATATATTGAAATACTGCTCAAAAATATAAATGACACACCTTATCAATATGAAACCGTATTTACAGCAAATACTTATTATCTTAGTATAAAATTGGATAATATTATTTTGAATTACAATAAGAATTTTAATCTGATAAAATATAATTATGATGTGGAAGATGAACCGGATTTGCTTCTCTTAATTAATAATTATTCTTTATGTAAGAAGGACTATTGGATATTTGGTTTTGGCAATCCTGATGATAAATATACAAAAAATGCAGTTGAAAAAATTTTAAAAGAAAAAAAATTGAATTATGATAATATTTATCTTGCACCGGATTATTTTTTATTCCGCGTAAAATTTAATTAAAATATAAAAAAGTTCATCATAAAATGAACTTAAAAACGGAGAAGGGGGGATTCGAACCCCCGGCAGAGTTGCCCCTGCACAAACGTTCCAGGTTTGCACCTTAAACCACTCGGACACCTCTCCTTGATATTTCTATATTAACGGAATAAATTCACAATGTAAATAGATTTTTATTTACATTTTTCTTTTTTCTTTAAACAATCTATCTAATTGTCTAATTAATACAGAGTAGTATTTTAATTCATAATCCGTTGCTCTGTACAGTATTTTAAATATAGCATTTCTTAAAATATTATTTTCTGTTTCAATTTCATAGTCAAAATCTTTCATTTGTACACCAAGTACATCCATAATTTTGACAAAATTTTCAAACATCGGGTAGTGAACACCTGTTTCTATTTTTGAAATTTGTTTTTCCGTAATTCCAATTTTTTCGGCTAAATCATTCTGAGTCATTCCTCTTAAAACTCTGTATTTTTTAATTTGTTCTCCTATTTGTAATTTTGAATTTTTCATTATTTCCCCATTACTGCACTTTTCTTTATCATATTGCCTTTTAGCTATAATTAAAACATATTTTAACGCGCAGCTTTGCTTTTGCCTATTCTCCTTTTAACTATTATAGATTTCTTGCATAAACTAAACGCTGAATTATAATTTTTTTATTTACGTTATAATGATTTTATGAAAAAATTATTAATAATTTTAACTGTTTTCATAATTTTTATAACCATTTTTGTTACACTTGATAACAAATCAAAATATAAAATTATTAAAATAAATTCACCGATAAGTTTTTACATCGATGAAAATAAAAATTCAATTTTAGATGAAAAATCCCCGGTTTATATAAATAATATTTATTTTGTCGAATTAAAATCCGATTATACAAATAATTCTATTTTAAAAGAACTTGAACCTAAAGAAAAACTATTTCTCGAATATTTTGCAAAATTATATTCTAAAAATATTATCTATAATAAATATGTAAAAATTCAAAACGGAGAAATTACAGTTAACGGCAAACCGTACAAACAGTTATTAACGGATACAGGTTATTTTTATAATGATGATAAAGACAGCCAATTAGCTCTGGTCAGAAAAATTAAATCCGAGAATTTGGATGACTATGTTATTTATAATAGCAAAAGTAAAAAATATCACAATTTTAATTGCCCCGAAATATTTAAATTAAAGAATTACAAAATTATAAAGAAATCTCAAATCGATAATAATTTTATACCTTGTAAAAATTGTATATTACCTAAAGATATTAAAGAAAATCCGCCGGAACAAAAAACTCTGCAAACAGACAATCAAGTATTCAATAATAATATTAAAGTATTTTTTATAGATTTAAACGAAACATTTAAGCCCTCCGATAAATGCCTTACGAAAGTATGCAGAGTTTTAAAAGATGAGATTAATAATGCAAAAAACACTATAGATATTGCATTATACGGAATTGACGCTCAGCCTGAAATTCTTAACGCCATTATTAATGCTCAAAAACGAGGGGTAAAAGTAAGAATTGTTTCTGATTTCAATAAAGAAACAGACAACTATTATGCCGATACGTTAAAATTAAAATCTAAAATTAAAAATTTTATTACCGATAAAGATTATGATTTAAATAATTTCCCCGCAATTATGCATAATAAATTTTTCATTTTTGATAATAAAAAAGTTTTTACGGGAAGTACAAACATATCAAAAACAGGTATTACAGGTTTCAATTCTAATATATCAATATTAATAAATTCCGCGGACGCTGCAAAAATATTTACCAAAGAATTTGAACAAATGTTTAACGGAAATTTTCATAAACAAAAGAAAAAAATCAACAATCAAGAAATTGTATTTAATGATGAATTAAAATTAAAAATACTATTTTCACCGCAGGATAAAATTATTACAAATCATATTATCCCGCTCATTAAAAATGCAAAAAAGTATGTTTATATTCCCGTATTTTATTTAACAAAAATCGAGCTGATAAATGCACTTGAAACTGCACACAAAAATAATGCAGATATAAAAATAATTCTTGATTCAACCGGAGCGCATAACAAATATTCCATTCACAAGCAATTACGGCAAAAAGGAATAAAAGTAAAAACAGAAAATTACGCGGGGAAAATGCATACTAAAGCGATTTTCATTGATGATAAATATTCCGTAATCGGCTCAATGAATTATACTAACAGCGGCGAAAACAGAAATGATGAAAATGTTATTATTATTCAAAATAAAGAAATCACGGAATTTTTAAGGAACTCATTTATTTCTTTATGGAATAAAATTCCGCCGAAATACGAAAATTACGACCCTAAAGCAGAATCAATCGAATCTATAGGCTCTTGCTATGACGGTATAGATAACGATTTTGACAAAAAGATTGACAAAGAAGATGACTATTGCACTATAAAATAGTTATACTTTTACATCTTTTTTTAAATATTTTTTATAATTTTTCTTCTTCTTTTTCTTGGAAGAATTATTTTCCTTGCCAAACTTATCAGGATTTTTAATAACACTTTTATGGAATTCAATATCAGAATCTTTTGTACCGACAAGCATTGAGAGCAAGAACATAGTATTACGTCTGAAGGAGTCATATCCTATGGTTAATTTTGCATAATCAGGGCCGATACTTAATAATATTCTGTTTTCCTGGAATAAATCATCAGACTTAACTTGTCTGTTCATCGCAAGAGAAGCCAGATATCCGACAGATAAATATTTATTGATTTTTAAACTTTCAATTAAAACTACGTTAGAGTGTCCGTAACGGTAACGGTCAAATACGAACGGAGATTTTCCCGCAATAGCTGACTGGTAATATATTAAAGATTGCTGCCAAGGCCCTACCCGAGTTGCTAAAGAAGGCCCAACCCTTACAAGTCCGTTAACTTCGCCAGAGGTATAAGCTCCGGCGAGAGTTTGTGCCACCAGCCCCAAACCGAAATGAATGTTCCCTTCTTCATTAGAATACGAATATAAGGACTTATGAGTTTGCGTCATCCACCTGAAACGACCTTCGGCATCGCTGAAACTTTTATTTTTACGGTCATCAACAAATGCTCCGGCTGAAAACATTTGAGAAAAATTAAGTCTTAAATCTTTTATGTAATCATTTCTTGTATATTCCAATGACCCTGCATATTTTGGTCTGCGGTATCCCAAAAACCATTCGCTTAAATTGGTTAATCTTGAATAATTAAGCATTAATCCCGGCGCCAGTTTATGTCTGCCCCTTAACAGCAGTTCATCCCTTGATGTACCGTATGCAAGTTCCGTCATATTATATTCATTACGAAACCTTGCTATACCGCCTATACCCAACTTTTCTTTATCATAAGTAATTATCGGAGCCAGTTTTAATGTTGAACCGCCCGGGACATTTAACACAACGGCAGGGCCTATATGCGCTCCTAACATACTTGTTGAACCGAATTCGGGCATATTTGTTTCTACACTTGTATGACTTTTGTTTGTAACTATTTTTGCGGAAGGAACTTTTGCCAGCCTAAACTTCTTTAAATATAAATCCGCATTTTTTATTGTTATAACTTCATGATCATCTTTTGAATCTATATATATAGTCTTAGCTTTTAAAGAATATACCCCGCTTTCAAGCTCATTGCCGGGGTCTGTCATTCTTTTTGAAAATATATTCCCCTGATCAACATAAGAAGCAAAAGATGTAGCACCAAATTTTAAAGTATCATTTTTTAATATTTTCGCAACACCTTCATATTCTTCAATTCTGTCCGAATATAAATACGCCTCTTTTGCCGATAACTTTATATCATCCGAAGTTGTTACCGGATTTTGAATCCAGCCGTTTGGTTTATTTAAATCAAGTTTTATAAAGTCACCTTCAGTTGTTGAATCTTGGGATATTAAATAAACATTTTCCATTGCTCTTAATACGTTTCTGTCATAATTAAAAACAATTTTATCGGCTTTTAATATAGTATTATCTTTTTTAAATTCAATTCTGGCATTACCTATAGCTTCAACTTCATATCTGTCAGGGAAATATTCCATATAGTCAGCGCTTAATTCAATTTGGGGATTATTTTCACCTGACTGATTTTCCTTTTTTACCTTTGATTTTTTTAAGAAAAATGATTTAAGAGAAAATTTATTATTTTCGGCAGTTTTTGCCTGTTCAAGCTCTCTTTCTTTTTTTCGCTCATCTCTGTCTAAAGCTCTTGCAAGCTCCGCGTTGTCTTTATACTTGGGAGTTACAAACTGCTTGCTTTTTGAATTTTTCTTTTCTTCACCATTGGGAAGTATCCCTGGTAAAGCTTTCTTTTCACTTACAGCAGGCACAACGTCCGTATCTTTATTTTCAAAATTTACTTCTTCTAATTTTTTGTCCGTTGAATTAATATTTTCCGAGCGTGCATTATTTGTTTCGTTTTCAATTTGCTCGTCATTAACGGTTTCTTGTGAAAAATTTACCTCACTTTCCGCATTTATTTCGGAATTTTTTTGAGATTTTTTTCCTTTTTTTGTTTTCTTTGATTTTTCATTTTTTTTCTTTTTTATTATGTCAACAAGAGAATCATTGTTATTAAAATCCTCATTAACATAAGCAGGATTTAAAGAAGAGTAAAAAGGATCAAGCCCTAATTCCGGATAATAATCAACGGCATTCGCCGTGTTAAATCGGAAAAATGCTATAAGAAATATTATAAAAAATGTATATTTTAATTTCACTTAACTATCCTTTATAAATAATTGTTCGGATTTTGCGGTTTACCGTTAATACGAACCTCAAAATGTACATGAGGGCCTGTTGAATATCCGGTAGAACCTGAAAGACCGATTGTTTGACCGCGCACAACATTTTCTCCCACCGAAACTTTTGGCTGTGACATGTGTGCATACAAAGTTGTTGTAGGTGCGCCGGTACAAGAACCATGGTCAAGTATTACAACTTTTCCGTATCCTCCGTACCAGCCCGAATATATAACTTTACCGGCATTTGCAGCTTTTATCGGCGTACCCATGGGTACTGCATAGTCAATTCCGGTATGGAATATTCTTGATTTAAATATCGGATGAGTTCTCCAGCCAAACGGAGATGACACTCTGCCGTGTACAGGCAGCAAAAATCCGCCGCCGACAACAACTCCGCTGTGTTTTGTTGATTTTGAAATCAACGCTGCCAATTTATCCGATTCTTTTTTCAACTCACGTTCAGATTGTTCGTACGCTTTTTTATCTTTTTGAATTCTTTCAAGCATAACTTTATTCTGATTTATGGTTGTTTTTATTGTTGCATTTTCTTTATCCATATTTTTAATAATACCGGATAACTGGCTTTTTTCAGCTTCAAGACGCTTTTTTAACATAGCAATATGCTGCGCCTCAGCCTTTAAAGACTCCATTTTCTTTTTATCTGACTGTATTATTAAATTTTGATAATATATTCTGTCTAAAAATTCACTTATTGAACTTGTTGAGAGAAGTAATTCCAAAATCATTGTATGATTTGTTTTATAAATACATCTTAAACGTTCGGCCGTTGATTTTTGCCGTTGATTATATTGTTTTAAATAAAGATTTAAATCTTTTTGCAAAGAATAAATATTATTTTGCTTCTTTTTATACTGAATTTGAGAAGCTTTTAAGGCTCTTTCATTTTTTTCCAATTTTTGCTGATTTTTTGTTATGGTGCTTATTTGTTTATTTTCCATAACTTTTAATGTTTTAATCTTTTTTAATATCTGCAATCTTTTCTGTTCTACCTTTTTAACTTTTTGAGTATTGTCAGCAAAACTTGCCCCTGCCGTAAAAAACAGCATGGTTGCCACTAAAAGAACAGACAATATCTTTTTCAATTGCAGCATTATATTTCCGTTATTCTTAATTCATCACAATAAATAATATCGAGCCAAATGTCCAAAGCAAAAAGCAAAATGTTATCGTCAATATTATAACTTTTCTGTTTTTTCTGAAAAATTCCATTTATTATATCCCCAATCGTATATAACACTATTATAATTTTACTCTAAAAATCAAACAAGACAAATATATTAACCGTATTTTAACATTAAACTTTATATATTTCTTTTTCACTAATAATATAATCAGCCTTTTCATCATATATATCAGGGTATACGGTATCATAAAACAAATCGGAAAATGTTAAAATGACTTTTACGGGATTAGAATTTAATGACTTTAAAAATCTGTCGTAACAGCCTTTTCCGTAGCCTATTCTATATCCGTTTCTGTCTGCACATACAGCTGGAATTATAATCATATCTAAAATATTACAATCCTCAATCGCAGGAGTTTGAGGCTCCGTAACAGAATATTCATTTTTCATCATTTTATCAGGCTCATAAGGACAAACAGCCAAGCCGTTCTCCTCCATTCTTGGTAAATACCAATTTTTTGATTTATCATCAAAAAAATCCCGCGTAAAAACTTCGCTGCCAAATGAATAATAGCACATTACATTTTTTGATTTTTTATATAAGTCAAAATACATTAAGTTAGTCTTTATTTGAGAGCTTAATTTAACACAATCAATCTCTTTTCTTTTTTCTTTTGCAAATTTTCTTATTATATTTTTCATAAGATTATTAAAACACAAAAAATGAGAACTTTTATCAAGTTCTCATTTTAAAAGATTTATTTTCAAACAGTTATTTTATATTTGAAAAAGTCCAAGCATCAGTAGCAGGAGTTGTTGCAGCCTGATAATCCTGACTTGAAACACCGCCTTCATCACTGCCGTGAGCTATCGGTTTATATAATCTGTTATAGTATTCTATAACCATTCTGTCTGAGTTAAAGTAAGATTCAGCAGTTCTGATTGCCTGACGCATCATTGTTGCCCATTTTACTTTATCATTATAGTATGTCGGGATAATTTGATTTTCAATAATATCCATCATACATTCATAGTCTTTTCTGTGTCTTTCTTCCCAAGGAATGTTGTCATCAAGACCCGGGTATTCAATTGTATAACCGTTAATTCCCGGGAATGTACCTTCAACAGTCCAGCCGTCAAATGTAGATAAGTGTAAAGCTCCGTTTGCATTAGCACTCATGCCGGATGTACCTGAAGCTTCAAAAGGTCTTAACGGGGTATTTAACCAGATATCTGAAGCTCTTTTTAATTTACCGCTTAAATCAAGTTCATAACCGGTTAAAACTACTACATTTTTCATTGAATATGAACTTCTTAAGATTTTATTGAACATTTCTTTACCGATAACATCATCCGGATGGAATTTACCTGCGAAGATTAATTGAACTTTATTTTCATTTAAGAGTTTTAAAATTCTGTTTTCATCCATAAAGATAAGCCATGCACGTTTGTAATCGGCAAACCTTCTTGCCCAGGTAATTGTTAAAACATTTGGGTCTAACCTTTTACCAACAGTATTTGCTATATATTCAAATACTTCTTTTTTCATTTCTTTTTTAGCTTCTAACAAAGATTCAAGATTATCTGTTTTCATTCTGTCATCTTGCCAGTAGTGGAGGTTAACGGCATTGGTAATAGCTCTAATCGGACATCTGCCTTCAACCCAGTTCCACATTTTATTTGATACTAAGCCATGGAGCTGTGATACAGCGTTAGCAAGTCTTGACATTCTAAGAGCCGCAACTGTTAAAGAGAATTGTTCGCCGCCTAATTGAACAGCTCTTTCTCTTGAACATCCTGCGAAAAATCCGCCTTTTAATAAGTTATCAACCCAATGTACTTCGTTACCTGCCGCAACCGGAGTGTGAGTTGTAAATACAACTTTTTCTTTTACTCTGTTTAAATCTCCGCCGTATTGGTTTAATAATTCAAATGCTGCAGGCAGAGCATGACCTTCATTTAAGTGAACACAGTCGTACTTATAACCTATTTTATCTAACAGTCTGATACCTGCAATACCTAATACAGTTTCTTGTGCAATTCTGATTTTTTCATCACCGTCATATAACTTGTGAGAAATTGATTTTGCCCAATCAGAGTTACCGTCTATATCGGTAGTTAAGTAATAAACAGGGCAAGTATCAAATATACCCGGTTCCAATTTATAAGCTTTAACTTTAACTTTTTCACCGTAAATATCAACTTCAACACTTTCATTGATATCAGTTAAAAAGTCATAATGTTTTCTGATATATGCGACTTCAACATTACCGTCATGGTCAATTCTTTGATTGTAATATCCGTATGACCATAAGATAGTAACACCGACCATAGGCATTTG
>CANPXC010000058.1 GCA_947585605.1 Candidatus Gastranaerophilales bacterium
CTTTTTGATGAAATCGAAAAAGCGCACCCCGATGTATTTAACATAATGCTCCAAATCTTTGATGACGGCAGATTGACAGACTCAAAAGGCAGAACCGTTGACTTTAAAAATACTTTAATTATATTAACAAGTAATATAGGAAGCGAAATTATTTTAAAGAATACGCTTGAAGCAATGCTGTCCGAAAAACAGGCAGAGCAGACAAAAGAAGAAGTAATGGCTTTAATGCAGGAAAGATTTAAGCCCGAATTTTTAAACAGAATTGATGAAATAGTATTCTTTAAAGCCTTAACAATGGCACAGCTTGCTAAAATAGTTGATATTCAAGCGGAACATCTGCACAAATTATTAGCTGAGCAGGATATAACAATTGAAATCACCGACGATGCAAAAGAATATCTGGCTCAAAAGGGCTATAATCCTATTTATGGCGCAAGGCCGTTAAAAAGAACCATAAGACAGCTTGTTGAAAATCCTTTATCCAAAAAGATTTTAAAACAGGAAATAACTCCTCACTCAAAAGTTACAATAGATGTTGATAATGACGAACTAACTTTTAACAGTGAAAATCTTTAATTAAACACACAAAATTAAATATTTAAACCCGAAGATAAAATCTTCGGGATTTTTTTATCCGTTTTTATTTTGTAATCCGAGCCAATTTTTAATTTTTTCCGCAATAATAGTCAAAAAGTCCATTAAAGGCTCGTCATTATCATTTTTTTTAGCGGAAGAAAATTCAACAATATCGTTTTCTTCTTTTTCTTCTTCCTTTTTCTTTTTTCCTTGCTGAAAATAGCCTAAATTACCCGCACCGCCGTCATTCGTATGGTGTGATTTTTGTATTGCAGGTATATTTTCAGGGCCATTTATTCCAAAAGACATTTTTGCCTCTTTTACTTAGGAAGTGAACATTTCTATTATAATTATATACTACTTTTGTAGAATTTAAAATCATGTATTTGGTGTAATGTTAAGAATTTTTACTTAACGTGGAAATTTGAATATTTCTAATTAAATAAATACTGTAAAATAGTTAGTAAATATGACAAATATAAATCCTTCACAATATACAAACAGTTTTATAAGCGGATACAATGCTGCAAGGCTAGGCGGCAGGATTAATAACAGTCCTAATGTGCAAAATGAAGCTCAACAACAGACCGCAAATCAAGAAAATATTTTGCGAAATATTCTGCCAAAAACAATGGAGCAAATAACTCAAACAACTGCCCGGCTTTCAATAATGAATGAACAGCAAATTACAAATCTGCTTAAAGATTTATTAAATTTCCCCAAAAACTTTGATGAATTAATAAATCGATTAATCACTGGCGAACAGTTATCAAACAGGCAAATGGGAATTCTTCTTTTAGCTGCCGGTGCCGATTTATCTAAATTTTCGTCATTGCTTCAAACTGCTTCAAAAGAAGCTTTAACAAATCTGTATCAAATGCTTGCACAGTATAATCAATTGGGTTTAAGTTTAAAAGATGAGCAGATTGCAGAAATAACAAAAATGATAACATTTGCGGCTGCGGCTTCCGCCTCAGATGTTCAAAGCCTTAAAACAACTATGCTTATGTACTTGCCTTGGCTTCCTTTAACAAATCCCGACATCTTTAAACTTGAAATAGGTAAAAACGGCGCGAATGAAGGAAGTTTTAGTGATGATTTTATTTCCGTTTTAATTTCAACCGAAAATTACGGTAATTTACAGGGAGATATTTATAAAACAAATCAAGACGGTATTAAAATTCTTTTAATTTCATCAGAAGATTTTCCGCAAAAGAAACTTGCAGAACTTATGAACGAAGAACGAAAAAAATACAGCATAAACATAAATTACGATTTTGCAGTAAAGGAAGCGTTTAAAAAAGGAAAAAACGAAAAGCCTGAAACACAAATATATATGAATACAAGCCCCGGAGTTAATCCGTTTTTACTGTTAGTATCTAATGCATTTATAAAAAACGTACATATTATAGACACCAAAGAAAATTTAAGGGAGAAGAGAGAAGGAAAGTTAGATGGCAAAAGTTAAAACAAAATGGGTATGCCAAAACTGCGGATATGAAACGGCAAAATATATAGGTAAATGTCCCGATTGCGGAAGCTGGGGAACTTTAACCGAAGAAATTGAAGAAAAACCGGCTAATAAGACTCAAAGTGTAGTTATTGATGATAATCCCGTTTGTTTAATAAACGAAATCAAAATAACTGAGAACATTAAATTTTCAACGGGATTTGAAGAATTTGACAGAGTTCTCGGCGGAGGTTTAGTTCAAGGTTCACTGGTACTTTTAGCCGGCGATCCGGGGATTGGGAAATCAACACTTATACTTCAATCTGCGGGAAATATTTGTTCTCAAGGCAGGAAACTTTTGTATGTCTGCGCGGAAGAGTCAAGCTCGCAAGTCAAATTACGCGCTCAACGGCTTAATGTTAATTCCAATAACTTATATGTTTATTCACAAACCAATCTTGAAGCCGTTATTACTCAAATTGACAACATTAAACCGGAATTTTTAGTTATTGACTCAATTCAATCTATATATACTTCAAATATAACAAGCTCCTCGGGAAGCGTTTCGCAAATACGAGAATGCACTAATTTCCTTATGGATATAGCTAAAAACAAAAATATTACCGTTATTGTTATCGGGCATGTGACAAAAGAAGGCAATATTGCAGGGCCGAAAGTATTAGAACATATGGTTGACACGGTTATTTATTTTGAAGGTGATAAATATAAATCCCAAAGACTTTTAAGGTCAATAAAAAATCGTTTCGGTTCAACAAACGAAATCGGCGTATTTAATATGGCAGAATACGGATTAGAAGAAGTAAAAAATCCGAGTGAATTATTTATGAAAGAACGAACGGATAATGCAGCCCCCGGAAGCGTTATTATAGCGACAAACGAAGGAACACGCGCATTGCTGGTTGAAGTCCAAGCTCTTGTGGGGACTACTTCATACCCATCGCCAAGACGTGTATCCACAGGCGTTGAATTTAACAGACTGCTTCAAATTATTGCCGTACTTGAAAAACGTATCGGATTAAATCTTTCAAAACATGATGTATATGTTAACGTAATCGGCGGAATAGAAATAGATGAACCTGCAGCTGATTTAGGTATTGCTCTTGCAATCGCTACTTGTTTCCGCGATGTTTGCGTTGATTCTGACTGCGTTATTATCGGTGAAATAAGCTTATCAGGCGAAATCAGAAACGTTTCCAACATCGAAAAAAGAATTTATGAAGCACAAAAACTTGGATTTAAAAAAGCAATTATACCGAAATTAAACAAAAAACTTCCGGAAGGATTTAATATTGAAATCATACAAGTTCCGAGATTAATGGACGCAATCAGCGCTTGTGTTTCTAAAAAATAAGTATTAATAATAATATTTGAATATATCAATAATATCTTCTTTAGTCATTTTATCATTTGATTTAACTTGATTATTTAATACATAATCAGGGTCTTTTAATCTTGAAAATTTTATATTTTCAATCTCATCCTTTGTAATAATACCGCCTAAATCAAAAAATCTTTCAAGTGCGTCATCACTTAAACAAAATTTAACTTTATCATCAGACTCATTAATATTAATTTTATAAACTCTTTCAATGTAAACAGATGTCCTTGTTACACCATAACTGCATATTTCTTCTTTATTTTTGTAATTATTTTCCCCTTCCAATATTTCCGTAAACGGAAAAGGATACCAGCCTTCAAGTTCGTCCCTATAAGAAGGTGTCATTTTAATTAAATACGGAGTTTCTTTTTTCAAATAAAAATACATAAACATTTTTTCATTTATGTAATTTACTTTTTTAAACACAGCCCCATTAGGTTTATAATCTCGATTATTATACAATAAGAAGCCGTAATATAAGGAGGTTAACAACAAAATCCAGCAAAAGACTTTTATTAACAGACTCTTATATTTATACGGAGCATGTCTTATAAAATCATCCGATAATATAAATACGGGAGCTAACATCATAATCTTGAAAAATATAACCAGTTTAAAATCATTTATCCAATAATTTCCGTCATAACCATTTGAACCGAATAAAAATAATGAAGCATATATACTTATTATTGAAAAAATCATCAAAAGCGAATATAAAAGCTTTTTCTTTTGTAAGATTGTTTTTTGAATTGTTAAATAACCGAATATCAATAAAATTAAAAGAATCCACAAGAAAATATTTTCCAAAATATAATGATTATAAAAAATATAAAAGAATTCTTTTAAAGTTTTTAATGATAAATTAAAACTGCCTAAACCTCTGCCCTCAAAATTAGCATAAAATCTCGGTGATTTTAAATATACAAAAGCTATTATATAAAACAATATAACAGGCGCATAAAATTTTATATTCAGATTATATTTATATATTTTTTTAGGCAGTTCAAGCTTTTTAAAAATAAATATTAAATCAATCAATTTGTTATAACCGAATAAAAGAAAGAAAAATAAACAAAACGGAAAAAGTATTGTTTCAAGTCCTGATGCCGTAACAATGACGGAAAAGATTATCAACAAAGCTTCCTTAAAAGAGTACTTTGAATTACCGTAAATAAGATTTTTGTATATGTACGAAAACAATATGAAATAAAACATTGTATTAAATAAATACCGATAAAAAATAATGTTTAATTTAATACAAAAATAATTGGCTGAATGAAAAATGTATAAAGAGAAAAAGGTTATAAACATTAAAGATGTAAGAAATAACCATTTATTTTTACTTCTTAAAAAACAGCATTTAATCGAAGTAAAGTAAAAAAGAACAAATAATATTCCCTTAACAACAGCATTAAATCCGCATGTAAAATCTTCGGGATGAATATTAAATACAAAAGGGATACCAAAAGTCATCAATTTAGTGAGAAAAAGCGAGATATAACCTCCGCCGTGTACTCTGACATTGGGTAATAAATTATCAAATAAGCCTTCATCCAAACCAAAACTGCATTCAATAAAATCATCATACATAAGACAGTTATATTTTTGGAAAATAATTATTAAAATAAATGTAAAAATCAGTATTAAAAAGATAAAAATGTCAGGCAGATTTTTTAAAATTTTATTAATTAAATCCATTTTTTTCATAAAACATCAAATACAATTTATACTATGATTTTAAACTATTTATAATTATACCATTTTTCAAAAGTTGAAAAGAATACGAGTGCATAATTTTTTACCCCGCGTTCAATTCTGAATATTTTATCCCAATAAAAGAATAAAGGATAATAAACAAAAAACGGAAGCTTGGTAAATCTGTCTATTAAAAACAAAGTTCTGTTACGGACAAACTCTTTATCTTCTTCTTTAATTTCCAGAATGTTTTTGAAATCATATTTCATCATATTAAAAAACTTACGTTTGTAAGGAAGATGAATTTTCATAAACCACCAATAAAGCGTAATTACTTTATAATCCCAGTAATAATACTTCATTTCGTCAAAAAGACCGACTTTTTTCAGATTATCACCAATTAAGTTAAATATTTTTAAATAATCAAAGAAAATATGATTTCTTGAGTTAGTAACGGCATTTTTGCGATTACAGCGGTAATAAATTAAATCCTCGCGCAGAACTGACATTTTATCCGCCTTAAATAAAGCGTCATAGACAAAAACATTATCTTCAAAAAATATTTCACCGGGGAATTTAACATTTTTCTTAATAAGGAAGTCGCGGCGGTACATTTTATCCCACGGAACTGAGGTCTGCCAAAAGACAGAATATTTAATATCGCGCCAATTAAAAGTTTTGTTATCGAATTCAGAAGGGATTTGTTTTAATTTAGCGTAGACATGGTTTTTATCTATTTTTCCGGTTGTATCGTCAAACTGGTTCCAAGTGCAAAAAGTAATATCTGCGTCCGTTTGGGTAATACGCTCATACAATCTTTCTATTGCGTTAAGCTCCATATAATCATCGCCGTCGATAAAGAATATATATTGACCGCGCGCCATTTGAACACCGAAATTTCTTGCTAATCCTTGTTTTAAGTTTTTTGAATTTTTATATATAACAAACCTGTCATCATTTTGAGCAAATTCATGAACAATATCAAGTGTTTTATCGGTAGATTTATTATCCACAATAATTATTTCAATATCTTTAAAAGTCTGATTAACAACACTTTCAAGTGTTTGGCGGATATATTTTTCTACATTGTAAACCGGAATAATAACCGAAACTTTTATGCTCATTTTTACCTCAAAATTATTATACCGTAAAATATTTATGATAGAATTTTTTTAGTTAAGAGGTAGATATGCAAGAAATATTGATAAAAATGAATGAATTTTTTCAATCCATGGGAGTACAAGGACTGGCATTAAATTCATTTATAGAAAGTTTTTTTCTGGTTCCGCCGCCTGCTTTTTTGTTAATAGCAATGGATTTGGCAAATCCGGCGAAAGCACTTTTTTATGCTTTAGTATGTACAATAGCGTCGGCATTCGGCGGAATGATAGGTTACGGTATAGGTTATTGGGGCGGCCGGCCTGCGTTTAACTGGCTTTTCAGAAACGGAGGAAAAGAAAAATTCGAAGCCGTTGAAAAGCTTTACAACAAGTATGGTACTTTAGCCGTTTTCTTCTCGGCATTTACTCCCATACCTTATAAAGTCTTTACAATAGCAAGCGGAATATTAAGCATGAACTTTTTTAAATTTATGCTTGCAAGCTTCTTCGGCAGAGGACTAAGATTTTTTATAGTCAGTATTGTTTTAATGTTATTTGGTGAAGCTATTAAACAATATATTGAACTTGTAATTATAGCCGTAACGATTGTTATTATCTTATTTTTTATTATTTTGTACAAAAAAAGAAAGTCATTTATTTAATCTAGTGTCGCAACCTTCCGCTTGCTCATCGCAACCGTAAAGTTGCTCACCTTTTATAAACGCCACTCCAAAATTTCGCTCATATTACTTATCGCGAAATTTTCTCGGACAATTAAAGAAAATTAATCAAAAAAGCAATTTTTATATGCTGTTTTACTTAATTACTTTAAAAGAAGGTAATTATATATGAATATTAATCCGGTAAGTTTTAAAGGAACATTTTATATAAATCAAGACAGTATCAGTCAGCGAAAAATTAATAAAATTATTGATAAATCAAGTATTTATAATGCGGAAATCAATGCAGGAACAGGAAAAAACTATAATAAACTGTTTTTTCAAGTTTCTGAAGAATTTGACGAAAAAATGAAAAAATTATTTGCGAAATTAAGAATTCCATATATACAAATAAACGAACATCAAGCAGCAAATATGGATAACGTAATTTCAAGAATGGTCAGAAATGACGATATAAAAGAAGACGGCTCGCAAAATTTTTACGTAACAAGAAACATAAATGTAAAGAAATTTGATAAAGAGCTTCAAAAAGACAAGGATTGTTATGTTGGAATAAATGGTCAAAACGGTTCCGCGGAAAAATATCAAAGATTTGTAAACTATCTGTCAACAAATCAAGAAATAAATCCGCCCATACTTGATATTGTGGAAACAAAAGACGGAAAAATAAATACATATATAGCAGACGGCAGACACAGATTTGCGGTAATGCGCGATTTAGGTTTTGATGAAATACCCGTAAATATTGAAAGTAAATCTTTATCTCTTGCACAAAAAGCAGGGTATATAATATAATTTGAACTTTTACAAATTCTTCTCGTTATATAATTCAGATTAATATATAATATTATTAAAATTAATTATATGCGTTTAAAATTGATTTATAATAATTTATACAAGAAGAATTATGAAAATAAAAAATAAACTCAAATATTATATAGTTGTTTCAATTTTAGTAGTGTTTTCATTAAATGCAAAGGCAATTGAAGAAATACAGCAAGGTGCAACATTAAACATTAATGACTGCATTGAACTTGCCATAAAAAACAGCCCCGAAGTAGGAATTTATAAGGAATATATAGAACTTTATAAAGCGAGAGTAGGACAAAGCAAGGCAAGTTATTTTCCTTCAATTGGAGCAAGCGGAGGATACGATTTTAATAATACGGAAACAAGATACCGTACAACAAATAATAAAAATTTTTCGGCTTCGGTATATTTAAATCAGCTGATATATAGCTTCGGAAAAGTTTTTTCACAAGTTAAAATGCAAAAATTTTACAAAATTGCAGCGGAATATGATTTACAGAATGCAATACTTAATACATCAAATAATGTAAAATCGGCATATTACGGAGTACTTGCGGCAAAAGCAAATTTAGATATTCAAAAAGCCAATGTAGCTGTTAACGAAAGACAATATAACAGAACAAAAGCTTTTTTTGATGAAGGATTAGTATCAAAAATAGACCTTGTAAACCAAGAGGTTTATTTAAGCGATGCAAAAATAAGTCTTGTAAATGCCGAAAATATTTATCAAAACTCAATTGTTTTATTAAATAATGCAATGTATATCCCGAATGCGCCGGAATATCAAATAGAAAACACCGAAACCTTTAATTTTAAGAATAACTATGCGGAAGTAAACTTAATAAATATAGCTAATACCACAACCAAAGACGACGGTACAATTGAGCCTAAAGACGCGGTATTAACCATGCAGGTTGAAAAAACGAATATACTTGAAAATTATAAATTTTCAAAATATCCGTATACCTTGGAACAGTCAATAGAACGCGCATATAAAAACCGTCCGGATTTATTATCAATGGAAGCGACAAAAGATGCTGTTAACGAGGCTTTAAAATATTCAAAAAAAGAATACCTGCCTAACTTAACCGGACAAGTAGGCTATAACTGGGCGAATAATACAATTTATTCAACAAACGGTTTTAATATAGGAGCATATCTTTCAACCAGCAATCTGAATTTAATGGAAACCAAATTAAAAATAAAGGAAAGTAAATCCCAGCTTGAAATTGCAAAAAGAAATGTTGAAATGGTAAAACAAAATGTTTATTTTGATGTACAAAAAGCATATATAAATATGATACAGCTTGAAAAAAATATACCTTTAATGCAGACAAGAGTTAAACAGACATTAGAAAACTACGAACTTGCAGACGCAAGATATGAAGTGGGTTTAGGTAACTTTATCGAACTTCAGGACGCGAAAGAAAACTATAATAATGCGCAAAGAGATTACGTACAGAACATTTATAACTACAACGTAGCTCTTACAAACCTTCAAACCGCAATGGGAGAAAAATAATGAAGAAAATAATCATACCGATACTGGTTATATTAATAATAGCATTGCCTTTCATATTTATAAAAAAAGGCGGAAAAGTAAAATACACAACAGCACCGGTAAAGATAAGAACAATAACTCAAATAGTGGAAGCTACAGGGACTATCGAACCTGTTAATACGGTTGATATCGGTTCACAAGTATCAGGATTAATAAGTGATATTTATGTTGATTACAATTCCGAAGTTGAAAAAGGACAGCTATTAGCCCAGATAGATACATCCTTATTTGAAGCCCAGCTTCAACAGGCAACGGCAAATATAAACAACGCAAAAGCAACTTTAGCAAAAAATCAAGCCCAATTGGACTACGATACAAAAACTTATAAAAGATATAAAAATTTGTACGGAAGAAACTTAGTTTCAAAAAATGACTTAGATTCTGCAGAATCAGCATATAAATCGGATTTAGCGCAAGTAGCAGCCGCAAAAGCTTCAATTATGCAAGCTCAGGCAAATTATGCAACAGCCTCCGCAAATATGAGATATACAAAAATTATTTCACCCGTTAAAGGTATTGTTATTTCAAAAGAAGTAGAAGTAGGTCAAACCGTTGCAGCAAGCTTCCAAACACCTACATTATTCCAAGTTGCGGAAGACTTAACAAAAATGAGAATTGAAACAAGTGTCTCGGAAGCCGATATCGGCAAGGTTAAAGAAGGTCAGGATGTTGACTACACACTTGACGGATATCCGGACAGCACCTTCCACGGAAAAGTAATTCAAGTAAGATTATCACCCACAACAGAATCAAACGTCGTTACTTACACCGTAATCATTGAAGTGGAAAATGATGAAGGCAAACTCATGCCGGGCATGACGGCAAACGTATCGATAATAACGGATAAAAAAGAAAACATTCTGACCGTACCAAATGTTGCACTTAAATTTACAACCGCAGACAACAAACAAAAGTATGAACATAAAGGTATTTGGATAGAAAAGAAAGGTAAACCGGTCAGAGTAAATATAGAAACAGGCGTAAGCAATGATTCTTATACCGAAATAATAACAAACGAAGTAAAAGAAGGCGATAAAGTATATATCGGCAAAACAATAAAAGGGAAAAAAGAACAAATGAGGGTTCCGAGACTGTAAAATGAGTCTAATTGAAGTAAAACATGCGATAAAAACATATCAAACAGGCGATGAGAGCTTTAATGCGCTTGACGATGTTTCATTAAGCATAGAAAAAGGTGAATTTGTAGCTATAATGGGGACATCAGGAAGCGGAAAATCAACATGTATGAACATGCTCGGGACATTAGATAAACCTAATTCGGGCAGTTATCATTTAGACGGAGTTGACGTTTTATCATTATCAGCGGATAAGCTTTCAGATATAAGAAACGTCAAGCTGGGATTTGTATTTCAAGGATTTAACTTAATCCCGAGGACTTCCGCTCTTGATAACGTAGAACTTCCGATGATATATAAAGGAATTCCCGAGGAAGAACGTCATGAAAGGGCAAGGAAAGCATTAAAAATAGTCGGATTGGAAAACCGTGAAGACCACATGCCCAATCAAATGTCAGGCGGGCAGCAGCAGAGAGTAGCAATAGCAAGAGCAATTGTTAATGACGCTCCGTTAATACTGGCGGATGAACCTACAGGTAACTTAGATACAAAAACAAGCATTGAAGTAATGGAATTTTTTGTTAACTTAAACAATCAAACAGGCAAAACTATTGTTTTAGTAACACATGAACCGGATATTGCCGAATATTGCAAGCGGGTTATTCGTTTTAAAGACGGAAAAATTGTATCGGATATGCCAAAAAGTGAATGGCAAAAGACAAGGACAGCGCAAACATAATGATAGATTATAAATCAACAATGAAAATGGCAATAAATTCACTAAGGGTAAATAAACTCCGTTCAGCCTTAACAAGTTTAGGCATAATTATAGGGGTAAGCGCCGTAATTATAATGCTTGCAATCGGAACGGGAGCGAGTAAAAAAGTACAGGAAAACATGGAGTCTATGGGGTCAAATATG
>CANPXC010000059.1 GCA_947585605.1 Candidatus Gastranaerophilales bacterium
TTTAAATATTTAGGATACTCGCTCTCGGGCAAGCTGACTAACATGTCATACTCGTATGGAGGCTCGCCTATGTCTTTGTGATTTATTATTTCTTTTAATTTTTCAAACATATTTTTCTCTTGTTTAATCCTGCTAATTAAAATAAAAAAACTAAAGAATATGGTTATAATACGTTTACTTATATACTTTATAACGATTTTTACGTTCTGTCAATACGTATAAATCATGGAAAATTAAACATATTCTTTATTTATGAACAAAAATGTGTATAAAAAATTAGGGAAAAAAATTAAAGAAAGACGCGTTGAACTGGGGCTTACCCAACAAGAACTGGCTGACAAAATTAATAAAGGGCTAAATTTTGTAGGTAAAATAGAAATAGCTTTTTCCAAACCTTCTTTTGATACAATTATAGATATAGCAAATGCTTTAAATATTAAGTTAAAAGATTTATTCAATTTTGACAAATAAAATTTTAGGTTTATAGGATTGAAATACAATGGATTTTTTAAATAATGTTTGGTATATAATATAATAAACAGGATTATTATATGGCTGGAATTGCTTTAACAAAAAAATGTCAACTGAATTGCAAATATTGTTTTGCCAAAGACATCAACAAAATTGATAAAAACGAAATTTCTATTGAAGATTTTAAATACGCCCTTAACTTCCTTAAGAGCAGTGATAATAATGAACCGCTTAAATTAGTCGGCGGAGAACCGCTATTGCATTCTAAATTTTCGGAAATTCTTGACATTATTACCCAAGATGATTTTTTTAAATCGGTTGAAGTCTTTTCCAACGGTATAGATATTGATAAGTACATTAATAAATTACTTCATAATAAAATTATTTTGCTTATTAATTGCAATTCTGAAAACGATATCGGTAATACGCTTTATAATAAATTAAAAAATAATGTGGCAATGTTATCTGATATTTATAAGGACAGATTTTACTTAGGCATTAATTTATATAAAAAAGATTTGGATTATTCTTTTATATTTGATTTACTAAAAGCCGCAAAATTAGGCATGCTGAGATTTTCTATTGCGGTATCCAATTTTGATAAAGAAAATACATCTTCAATCCTGCAATCTTATAAAGAATTTCAACCGCTTTTAAGAAATTTTTTTAAAGATTGTATAAAAAATGAGGTTGTTCCTTATTATGATTGTAATTCGCTGCCCGGGTGTATTCTGGAGCCTGAGGATAAAAAATTATTGTTAAATTTAAATGATTTAAGTAAAAAAAATCATTATATGTCTACATTATTTTCACAGAATAAATGCAATTCCGTTATTACTATTTTACCTGATTTAACAGCTTGTAAGTGCTTCTTTTATTCATTAAATCGGGTAAATATAAAAGATTTCAAATATTATAAAAATTTAAAAGATTATTTTTCAAATACAATGGATATATATTTTGATGTTGCTTTTATAAAAAGGGAATGTGAAAATTGCAAAACCAGAATAAATAACAGGTGCGGAATTTGTCCGCTTTATAAAATGAAACGTGTTGACGAAATAAAAAAGATGCTTATAAGTAACCTTTAAAATTGAAAATATATAAACGGGTTATAGGTTGTAGACGCTATTGTTACGGAAGAAAGAAAGAATAATATAAGCAGCCATACGTTTATCAATATTTTCAGAAATTTATTCTTAACGTCAGTTATATTTTTAAATAAGGGAACAGCGCATATTATAGCCGCAATAAATGTTATAATTTCTATTTTATCTGCATAATAAGACATTTCATACAAGAAATTATCTTTATTTACAGGCAAAAGCCCGAACATATTTTTCAGATAATTAATCGCATAATTGAGATTATCGGCTCTAAAAATAACCCAGCCTAATACAAAAATAAATATGCAATAAAAATGTCTTAAAATATTGATTAGCAATGAATGCGGTTTTGAGTCAAATTCTTTAATATTTAATATTTTTTCAATAATAATGAAAAATCCGTTCCAAATTCCCCAAACAATAAATGTCCAATTTGCGCCATGCCAAATACCCGTTAAGAGAAATACAATTGCCAAATTTTTTATAGTATTAATTTTGCCTTTTTTATTACCTCCTAACGGGATGTAAATATACTGTTTAAACCAGGTTGAAAGTGATATATGCCATCTTCTCCAAAATTCGGTTAATGATTTAGAAATATACGGGTAATTAAAGTTTTCCATAAACTTAAACCCAAAAATCAAGCCAAGACCTATTGCCATATCCGAATATCCGGAGAAATCGAAATAAATTTGCAAGGTATATGCAATTGAACCAATCCAAGCAGTAAGCCGGGAAAAATTATGAGGATCTTGAATAAAAATTTTATCTGCAACAGCGCCAAGGGTGTTTGCTATAAGCATTTTTTTTGATAGTCCGATTATAAACCTTTTAACACCAAGGTTTACTTTATCAAAATTTACTTCTCTGGAGTCAATTTGCTCTGATATATCATGATACTTAACAATCGGCCCGGCAATAAGCTGAGGAAATAAACAAATGTATAATGCCAATTTATATATATCTTTTTGAGATTTGCATTCTCCTCTGTATACATCAATAAGATAAGATAATGCTTGAAATGTATAAAAAGATATTCCCAGCGGCAATACAATATTTAAAGGATGTATTGACTGATGAAATATTGAATTTATATTATCAATCAAGAAATTAAAATATTTAAAATAAATCAAAAAGCATAAATTAACGGATATTGTAATTATTAAGTATAATTTTTTCTTTTGTTGATTTTTATCAATAATTAATGCGCCGAAATAATTAACTAAAATTATTAAAAATATTATTGCCAGATATCTGGGTGCTGACCAGGCATAAAAAATTATACTTGCGCATAGAAGGATAAAATTATGTAATTCCTTTTTTGATACTAAATACAATAACAAAACAATAGGTAAAAATAAAAAAACAAAGGTCATAGAACTAAACAGCATATTATTGTGCCTCCAAATGCGCACTTGCCAGTGCCGATAAATTTCTTTCCACACTTTCCAAAATGAATACATCCGCACTATCCAGGTCTTTAACCGATATTTCTTTGCTTGTAAATTTACTTCTTTTAAATTTAGATTTTCCAAATGTTTCGGCTAAATACGGAACCATAGCGGTTGAAAAAGAATCTCCCAATACTAATAAACTGATATCGGAGTTCGGATTATTACAATTAATATCGCCCTTTTCTTCTTTCGGAATTATGCAATAATTTTTTAAATTTATATTTTCTTTTGAATATAAAGTTGTATCTTCTTTTCTTATAATTGAGGGCGTAAGCTTGTATAAATCTCCCGGGTATTTTTCTTTAACTATATTATGCAATTTATATACATTAATATTTTTGTAATCCTTTTTTATAGTATCCATAAGATACAAATAACCGTAATATGCGCCTATAGAATTCCAATGAGTATCTGTTTTCCAATATAAGTAATACTCGTTTTTATGTTTCAATAACATTTCTTTAGGATAAATTATTTTAACCTCGGTATTTTTTTGAAGATAATCAATAAGCTGAAAAACTTTTGATTGGTTTTTAAGCGGTTTAATATTATCAGGATAATATTCGGGATATATTTTATGTTTATCGGGGGCTATAACAAAATAAAACTTTTTATTTTTTGTTTTGCAAGCTTTATCAATTTCATCTAAATAGCTTTTTATTCTGATTAATTCGCTATCCTTAAATAAGACGCTGTTTGTATAACTTTCAACAGAATCATTTCCCCCGTAGAAGAGCCAGCCGTTTTTACCTTTAATTACATCTTTGGTTCTCCAATTTTCGGTTAAAAACATTCTTTTATCATAACAATCAAGAAAAAATTGCCTTAAATTAAATCTGTCATTAAACCAGGACGATATATTATTTCCAAAATTATAATTAATTGTTCCGTCATTATTTATAAAAGATTTCCAAACCGCCAAAGTTCGGTTTTCATTTTGTGAAATTTTTTCACTGCTGATGTGTGACATCGGAACAAACAAAAAAATAAAAAAGATTACCAAAAATAATATATCTATTTTTGACTTACCTTTTACTGTATTAAAATCCGCAACATAATCAGATAATTTAAAAGAAATTAAATAAGTTAATATTAATATTATTATAAATACTTTAAAATCAAATGTTATACTCGTCCTTACATTTATTTTTTCGGGATATGTAAGTATTACCGTGTTAAATTTAGGTTTTAAATTAAGTTCACCGTTTTTTGATTGGGAATATGCATTTTCAACTTTAAATTTTTCAACAGGGAGTTTGTACTTCCCATTTTTCATTGTTATATTTTTTATGCATATATCTGAATTTTCACTAATATTATATATTAAAAACCTTACTCTTTTAGGGAATCTTGAACGTTTTACGTTCAATTTAACATGCGCGTATAGGGGGGGGGTAAGATTAACCACCTGACCCTGAATTTTAATTACTTTAAATTCAGTATTATTTTTTTTGCTTACATTTGCTTCAATATAACATTTCTCACTTAATTTAGAATTAGATTTTATATCTAATTCAATCGTCATCGGATAAAATATTAACCAAAATTGATTAGTAATTATAACCGCAATAATCGTCATAATTACAGAAAATAATGTCCTTTTCCTTAATATTAATTTTTTCATAATTAATATTAATTTAGCACAAATATTCTCTATATTACAAAATAAGTTTAATTTTTATTTTTCCAAATACATTATAAGAGTGTTTAATAACTCATATTTAGTTTTATATCCGGAGAAATTTGCGATTAAATTGCCTTCTTTAAACAATAAAAATGTCGGGAATGCATTAATTCCGTAGCGCTGAACTATTGAAGGATTTTCATCGGGGTCAATTTCACCTATCCAGATATTTTGGTCTGCTATTTCTTTTAAAATAGGCTTCTGCCTTTGGCAAAATCCGCACCAGGAAGCAGTAAACGCTACCAGCTTAATTCCGTCTTTTATATTTTCGTCAAAATTGTTTTCATTTAATTCTTGTATCATAATTAACTCCTTTAAAAGAAGTTTAAAATTATTATTTATGAATTTCATCAGCCGTTAAGCTATTTTCTTATAACAAGACGTTCCAGCCATCTTACAAATCTGGTGGGTTTATTTTCGGTTTCACGCGTAATAGAATCAACCAAAGCCGTTTTTGCGCCCAAAAGCTTGCCTGAAAGAATATCCGTTAAAGGTCTGTCCCCTATTACAAGAGTTTGTTCGGGCAATATGTTTACACTCTTTAAGAAGTCACGCATTACAGCAGGATTAGGTTTATTAGCTTCGCCAATAACTGGGAAGTCAGACATCGCCTGAACTTTCGAAACATATTCCTTGTTCTTGTTGTTACTTATTATTGCCACAACAAAATTTTGTTTTAACTCCTCAAAAAGGTTTTTCACCTCCGAAGGATATTCGCCCGATTTTGAAGGCATTACGGTTGAGTCCAAATCAAACAAAACGGCATTTATTCCTTGCGATTTTATTTCTTTAAAATCAATATCAAAAAGCGATATTACATTATAATCAGGTTTTAAAATCATCTTAAATTTTTCACTCCTACGGTTCTTGCGAGTGCGTATTTATAATCCTTGGGGCTTTGCGAAAGTTCAATTAAGAATTCATCATTGGTATTGCATAAAGGTTTTTCTTCGCCTGACTTTTCGTCAAAAATCCTTGTCACTTTAGTTTTAAAGCATTCATTCGGTGTAATTATTTCAATTTCATCATTTAACAGAAATTTGTTTTTTGTAAGAACTTTAAACATATTATCTTTTTTATCGAGGAAAACACATAAGCAGTCAGCCCCGGCCAATCCCTTTGAAATATCATAGCTGTAGCCTTCACTATCCGGTTTATGGAGGTAAAATCCCGTAGTGTAGCCGCGGTTACCTATTTTAATTATTTCATTATAATTGTCTTCTTTGTTGATTTTTCCGGTTGTAAGGTAGTCATCTATTGCTTTTCTGTAGGCTTTAGCAACAGCTGAAACGTAGTATAAACTTTTTGTTCTGCCCTCTATTTTAAATGAATCAATACCCAAATCTATAAGTTCGGGCAGATAGTTAATAAGCGCTAAGTCTTTGGGGCTTAAAATATGTGTTCCCTGACCATTTTCTTCTATATCAAAATACTCGCCCTCACGCGTTTCTTCAACTAATTTATAGCTCCACCTGCAGGATTGAGAACAGTTACCGTGATTGGCTTTTCTCTCTCCTTTTGTCATATAGTCGCTGATTAAACAGCGTCCCGAGAAAGACACGCACTGCGCGCCATGCACAAATACTTCGTATTCAATATCCGGTACATTCTTTTTTATTTCGGCAATTTGCTCAAGCGATAAATCTCTTGATAAAACGACCCTCTGCGCACCTAAATCACGCCAAAATTTAACTGCTTCGGAATTTAAAATATTAGTTTGGGTGCTGACATGAAGCGCAATTCCTTGTATATATTTTTTTATAATTTTATATACACCGAAATCCGAAAAGAGTATAGCGTCAGGGTTTGCGTCTTTAATTTGCTGCGCGCATTCCACCAATGATTTTATGTCGTTATCATAAGCAAAAATATTTAAAGTTAAATACACTTTTTTAGCGTATGAATGAGCCAAATCAATACAATCTTTCAGGTTATCAAGCGTAATTAATTCGCCTTTACGCATAGCTCTAAGACTAAAATCAACCATACCCAGATACACGGCGTCAGCTCCGTAGTGAATGGCATAGTCCAGCTTTTCCCTGCTGCCTGCGGGCAGTAACAGCTCCGGTCTTTTTAACATTGCTTCCATATTACTATTTTACTACAAACTTTTTTATCCGTTTTGTTCGGATGTAAAGGTTTATAAATAGTAATATTAAGGCAATACAGAAAAAACACAAGAAATAATATTAAGTTTTGTGAAGTCCAAAACTTCAATAATAACAAAGATTTTGACATATTTAAAAAAAATATTAATAAAAAAATTAAAGTTTGTATAAATAAATACCGATAACAATATTGTCAAGGGCAATAGCCCATAAAACCTCCCTCCCCAAAGTCTAGTAGCCGCCTTAGTTGACGGCTTTTTTTTGCGAATTTTTTAATGGTTGAAGTTTTTTATAAAAAGCAAAGTTTAGATTTTGAATAGATTTTGCCTGTTTTATTAAGTTTTGTAACGGTTTGTATATACCGGCCTTTGTTAGTTGGGGTATGCGTTTTTGGGTGTTTTTAGGTTAGTTGTATATACTTTTTATCTACTTTATATAGCAATTTCTTTTCCATTTTTGTTTTTATTTATATACAAGATACGAAAATGAGGATTTAAATTATGAGTTACGCTTTATTCGCACAAAGAAAATTAGAATTAACAGGCAGATATAATTGCCTTAGTTTACAACAAACTCAACGTTCCGATGAACAATATCAATTAGCTACAGATACTCTTTCTCTTCAACAACAAATGACTTCTTTACAAGCTTCTCAATCTAATCAATTAGCTTCCTTATATGAAGATTTAGCTGAAGTAGGAAAGAACGTTGACTTCTCTCTCTATACTGATGATACTGCCGTTGAAAGATTAAGACAAAGTTTAGAAAGTCAAAGAAACAGCATTAATGCTCAAATTAATTCTCTTGAAGAAAAATTTAACAGTGAAAAAGATGCTATCAACAGATCTATATATTTAGTCTCAGTTAAAGAAAATGCCATTGAAATGGAAGTTAAAAGACTTGATACTCAAATCACTTCTGTTCAAAAACAATTAGAAGCCGTTGAAGAAGCTGAAGGCTCAGGTATCGACAGAGCTACTCCTAAGTTTAACGGTATCGGCTAATAACTCTTCTTTTTACTTCCTTATTTTCTATCTATTCATTCATTTTCTTTTCTTTAAAATCTCACTTTTCGTATTTCATATTCAGAGGAACTTTTGGTTCCTCTTTTTTGTCTTTTTAGGTATATCATTTTTTATTTGGAGTATAATAAAAAGGAGAAAGAATAAGGTGGATTATTATGTGGAACTATTCAGAAACAGTTATGGATCATTATAGAAATCCAAGGAATGCAGGGTCAATAGAGAATGCCGACGCAATTGGCGAAGCCGGCTCACTTTCTTGCGGGGATATGCTTAAGCTATATTTAAAAGTTGATGATAAAGGTATTATAACGGACGCAAAATTTCAAACTTTTGGCTGCGGCAGCGCGGTTGCAAGCTCCAGCATGCTGACAGAAATGATAATAGGTAAACATATAGATGAAGCAAGAAAAATAACCAACAAACAAATAGCCGAAGCTTTAGGCGGTCTTCCGCCCGAAAAAATGCATTGTTCCGTTATGGGGCATGAAGCCTTGGAAGCTGCAATCGCAAATTATTATCACGAAGAAATTAAACCGAACAATGATGAAGAAACAGTATGCAATTGTTTTGATATTTCAAAATCGTTTCTGATTAATGAAATCAAAAATAATAAACTGAAAACGCTCGCCGATGTTATGAACTATACAAAAGCCGGCGGCGCTTGCGGGAAATGCCAAAGTAAAATTAAAGCAATTTTAGATGAAATTAATAATGCTTCCTTAAATCAAGAGCCGTTAACAAAAACTCAAATGATTATTAAAATCAACAATGTTATTGAAAAATATATTTCGCCCGAGCTTAGAAAAGACGGCGGAGATATTGAATTAATAGATGTTGAAGATAACAAAATTAAAGTTAAATTAACGGGCAGATGTCAATCCTGCAATCGTTCTCAAATTACATTAACACATTTTGTAGAAGCGGCATTAAAACAACATATAGATGAAAATTTAGAAATAATTCAGGTGTAAAAGATGACAAATTCAAATTTAATATATTTAGATAATAACGCAACAACAAAGGTAGATGAACAAGTTTTAGAAGTTATGCTTCCGTATTTTTCCAAATATTACGGAAATCCTTCAAGCATTTATGAATTTGGAGGCTTTAATTCAAAAGTTATAAAAGAAGCAAGGGAGTCAATTAAAGACTTTTTCGGCGCGAAAAGTTCAAAAGAAATATTTTTTACAGCCTCAGGCAGTGAAAGTGCCAATATGGCTATTAGAGGCGTTCTTGAAGCAGATAAATCCAAAAATCATATTATAACAACTAAAGTTGAACATCCTTGTGTATTAAATTTATATAAACAACTTGAAAAAGAAGGCTACAGCGTAACCTACATCGGCGTAAATTCCGACGGCGAAATAAATATTGATGAAATTTATGACGCGGTTAATGAAAAAACAGCACTTGTTTCATGTATGTATGCAAACAATGAAACAGGAATTATTTTTCCGGTTAAAGAAATTGCTCAAAAAGTTAAATCAAAAAATAAAAATACAAAAGTTTATGTTGACGCCGTTCAAGCCGCCGGCAAAATCAAAATTGATGTGTCAAACTCGGAAATCGATATGATGGGGATATCCGGTCATAAGTTCCATGCCCCAAAAGGTATCGGTGCATTATACGTAAAATCATCCATACTACTTTCACCGTTAATAATCGGCGGACATCAGGAAAACGGCAAAAGAGCGGGAACCGAAAATGTGCCTTCAATTGTCGGAATTGCAAAAGCCGCTAATTTGGCACAAGAAGCCCTGGAATATGAAAATACAAAAGTTAAAGCCTTAAGAGATAAACTTGAAAACGGCATTCTGTCAAAAATATATAATGCCAGACTTAATTCTTCACCATATAACAGAGTTCCTAACACTACAAATATAGGTTTTGAATATATTGAAGGAGAATTAATATTATTAAACTTGAATGATTTGGGAATTTGTGCAAGTTCGGGAAGTGCCTGCACATCCGGCAGTCTTGACCCGAGCCATGTTTTAAAAGCAATGGGCGTTCCTTTCACTGCCCTGCATGGTTCTATCCGATTCAGTTTAAGCCGATTTACGACCGAAGAAGAAATTAATTATACAATTGAAAAAATGCCCCGGGTAATTAACAAACTTACGGCGTTATCACCATTCCAAAAAGAATTAAAGGAACTTAAAGAAAGAAAAGGCATTATATAATATGGCAGATGATAGTATCTGTGCGTTATACAAAGGTATGACAATCTGATAATTCAGAATAACAGTGATTTTTAGGCTTTTATTTCTTGTTTTAAACAAAACTTCGGAAGCAATTATTAAGTTTTGTAACGGTTTGTATATACTGGTCTTTGTTAGTTGGGGTCTGTGTTTCGGGGTGTTTTTAGGTTAGTTGTATATACTTTTTATCTACTTTGTATAGCAATTTCTTTTCCATTTTTGTTTTTATTTATATACAAGATACGAAAATGAGGATTTAAATTATGAGTTACGCTTTATTCGCACAAAGAAAATTAGAATTAACAGGCAGATATAATTGCCTTAGTTTACAACAAACTCAACGTTCCGATGAACAATATCAATTAGCTACAGATACTCTTTCTCTTCAACAACAAATGACTTCTTTACAAGCTTCTCAATCTAATCAATTAGCTTCCTTATATGAAGATTTAGCTGAAGTAGGAAAGAACGTTGACTTCTCTCTCTATACTGATGATACTGCCGTTGAAAGATTAAGACAAAGTTTAGAAAGTCAAAGAAACAGCATTAATGCTCAAATTAATTCTCTTGAAGAAAAATTTAACAGTGAAAAAGATGCTATCAACAGATCTATATATTTAGTCTCAGTTAAAGAAAATGCCATTGAAATGGAAGTTAAAAGACTTGATACTCAAATCACTTCTGTTCAAAAACAATTAGAAGCCGTTGAAGAAGCTGAAGGCTCAGGTATCGACAGAGCTACTCCTAAGTTTAACGGTATCGGCTAATAACTCTTCTTTTTACTTCCTTATTTTCTATCTATTCATTCATTTTCTTTTCTTTAAAATCTCACTTTTCGTATTTCATATTCAGAGGAACTTTTGGTTCCTCTTTTATTTTTT
>CANPXC010000060.1 GCA_947585605.1 Candidatus Gastranaerophilales bacterium
TGCGCGGTTACAAAAAACGATACCGTCTGCGCAATATCTGCAAGCGGAAACGCTAATTATGTAATAGAAATATTAAGACTCGCTAAAGAAAATAACACAAAAACCATAGCAATAACCTGCAACCCTAAGGCACAAATGAGCAGTTATGCTGATATAAATATCTGCATAGAAACGGGAGCTGAAGCCATAACAGGCTCAACCAGAATGAAAGCGGGAAGCGCGCAAAAAATGGTGTTAAATATGCTCACAACAGGCGCTATGGTTAAAATCGGCAAAACATACAAAAATTTTATGATAGACGTAAAACCGACTAACACTAAATTAAAAGACAGAGCAGTAAGAATAACATCTCAAATAGCTGAAACTGATTATGAAACCGCTAAAAATCTGCTTGAAAAAAATAATTACAAAATAAAAGAAACAATCCTGCAATTAAAATATAAAATTCCTTTTGACAAGGCTCAAGAGATTTTAAAGGCTGAAAATGGTATAATCAGGCGAGTGTTTGAAAAAAATAATTGAAGTGCTAAATTTAAAGAAAAAGGGATATATATGTCAAAAAGCATTTTATTTATTATCGATGAATTAGAACTTAAATATTTTGAATTTAATGATTTAGTAACAAATTTTTGGTTTATTAAAGAATTTTTAAAGCGTGATTATACTGTTAATGTGGCAGTAAAGGGCGATTTGTTCATACAACAGGCTCAAGCACACGTATTGGCGCGCAAATCATATTTAAAAGATGAAAATATTTTTTATGAGAAATCTCAAAAAGAATACTTAGTAAATGATTTTGACGTAGTATTTTTCCGGCCCGACCCGCCCGTTGATATAGAATATATAAATGCTTGTTATATTTTTGATTATGTTGACCGCGAAAAAACATTGTTAATCAACGACCCTGCGGAAATAAAAAACTTTAACGAAAAACTGCATGTAAACAACTTCCCCGAATTTGCACCCGAGAATATTGTAACGGCTTCACCCGAGTTAATTCTTAATTTCGCGGAAAGAAACCATGAGGCAATATTAAAGCCATTAAACAGATGTTTCGGAAGCGGGGTTTATTATTTGAACAGCGAAGATAAAAACTTGCTTACAATAATAAATTCAATGACGCAGGAGGGCAAGACTCCGGTTATGCTTCAAAAATACTTGCCAGAAGCAAAGTTAGGCGATAAAAGAGTGTTAATTATCGGCGAAAATGTAATGGATGAATGCATTCAAAAACTGCCGGGAGAGCATAATTTTAAATTTTCCACCCACAGCGACAAGTTTTTCCAAGATACTCATTTAACTCAGAACGAAAAGTTAATGGCGGAAAAAATAGCAAGTCAATTATCTGAAAGAGGATTATATTTAATCGGGCTTGATGTTATAAATGAAAAAGTTATTGAAATAAACGTAACAAGTCCGTGTTATTTTATCAGAGAAATAAATCAACACTACGGAATACATTTTGAAAATAAAATAATGGCTCATTTAGAAAAAATTATTGAAAAACATTTCGCGAAAGAAAGGTTATATGCTTTTAACAAATAATCATTCTGAAACTATATTAACAAAAGAAGAATTGCTGCAGGTATTTTATTCGGGCTGTAAGCCGCAAACATTTATCGGTGTTGAGTCAGAAAAACTGCTTGTATATAAAAAAAATAATCAAGCAGTTAAATATGAAGACGTTATAAAAATCTTAAACATGTTTGCAATAGAAAACAATTGGGAAAAAGTATATGACGGTTTAAGTTTAATAGCGCTCAGAGGACAAAACGGAACAATTACGCTGGAGCCGGGCAGTCAAATTGAAATAAGCCTGAAACCTTTAAAAATGCTTGATGATATAGCTTTAAAATTAACGGATTTCTATACCAAACTGGAAACTTATGCCGATAAAATAGGTGCAAAAGTTTTAAATATTGGTATTCAACCTGTTTCAACGTACGAAGATATAAAAATAATACCCAAAAGAAGATATGAATATATGACAAAATATCTTCCGTCAAAAGGTTTAACACCATTTGTCATGATGAGAGAAACGGCAGGAATACAAGCCAATTTTGATTATAAAGACGAACAAGACGCAGCGCATAAACTGGCTCTATCCATAAAAATGAGTCCGATTATCAGCGCATTATATTCAAATTCTCCCCTAAGAGACGGGAAATTAACCGAATATAAATCATTTAGAGCAAATTCATGGCTTAATGTCGATGAGGATAGGTGCGGGTTCATAAGCAAAAAGCTATTTGAAAAAGAACTCGATTTTACCTTTAACGATTACGTTGAAACTCTGTTGGATGTACCAATGATATTCATTGAGCGCAGCGAAAAATACTTCGGTACAAATATTACATTTAGAAACTTTATGAATAACGGCTTTAACGGATTAACGGCTGATATTAACGACTGGTTAACGCATATCAGCCTGTATTTTCCCGACGTAAGATTAAAAAGCTATGTTGAAATAAGAAATCATGACGCACAAAATACAAAAATGACATTGTCTGTTCCCGCATTTTGGAAAGGGATAATCTATAATTCAACCGCAATGGAGGCAATAGAGGATATTTTACAAAATTATTCTTACGAAGATTTTGTTCAATTGCGCGCCGACGCACCTAAATACGGAATAAATGCAAGACTGAAAAATATTGAAATCATTGAATTAATAAAAGAATTTTTTAATATATCGCGTGCGAGCCTGAAGGAAAACGGATTAAATGAAGAAAAATATCTGGATAGTGCTTTTGAATACATTGAAAATAAACGCATGCCCGCAGATGATATTATCAATCAATATAACCGATAATAAAATAACAAAAAGTTTTTATTTGATTAAAATTCATTTAAAATAAATAATTAATTTCGCCCTAGTACTGCGTATAGAAAACTTCTAAATTCGGCTCAAGCTCGGGAACTCCTCCCTTCGGTCGTCAAACAGCCCTCGCTCTGCCGCTGCCTCATTAAGAATTTTTTACTATACTTCGTAATGGGCTTTAATTAATCATTTATTTTAAATTCTGAAAAAATTAAAAAAAAAGAAAAGAAAAACTAAATAAAAAAATGAAATTCGAGAGCCTGTATTTGTTTCGTTTTTATTGCTTAACGAAGCAGCAGCAGGGCGCAGCGTCGCTTAGCGGAGCCTTGGGCTGAGTTTAGCAATATAGAAACAAATTCCGAGCCGAGAATTTTATTTTTTTTATTTAATTTAAAAATAATATAAAAATTGCGTCCTAACGCTTCGTATAGATAACTTCTAAGCTCAGCATAAGCCCCGTAACTCAGGCTGACGCCTTCAAACAGACGGGGCTTTTGTTGTTTCTTCGCTAAGAAGTTTAACTATACTCCGTAATGGGCTTCAATTAATCATTTATTTTAAAGTCTATAAAAAATTAAATAATAGAAATAAATACTATATTTTTAATTAATATCCACAACGCTCACACCGTCACCGCCTTCGGCATTTTCTCCCGGACGGAATTTGGCAACATAAGGCGAATGCATTAAATAATCCCTTATAACTTGTTTTAATGCCCCAGTTCCATGCCCGTGAATAATATAAACAGGCGACAAATTAACTAAACTGGCTTTATCAAGGTAAGCTTCAATCTCATCCAGCGCTTCCTCGCAACGATACCCCCTCAAATCCAATGTTTGGGATATAGACCTGCGTTCTATTACAAAATCCTTTCTATATACACCCTTCGCCTTAGCCTCACGTTTGATTAAATTTTTATTTAATACTGCCAATTTATTTTGTTTAACCTTGGTTTTTAACTGCCCCATTTGAATTTGCACATTTTTATTTTTATCGGGCAGAGCAAGAATTGTAACTTCCTGATTTAAATCCGTAATCATAACTTTATCGCCGATTTTTATATTTTCCCAATCAATAGGAGTATATTTTTCGGCGACTTCATCTTCATCGGCACGAAATCCGGAACGCATTGCGGTTTCAATTCCTGCCAAACGATGAAAACTTCTGCGGGCTATTTTTTCGGATTTTTCTTCACGCATTTGCTTTAATATGTCTTTTATCTCATCGCGTGCCTCATCCAGCGACGTTTCATATTTTTTCTTATAAATATGAATATTCTTTTTCTTTTCTTTTTTTATTTCGTTTAATTTATCGTTAAGACTTTGTTCAAGGCGTTTTACGTTTTTTTCTTTTTCTTTAATTATCTGTTTTGAATTTGATAATTCCTGTTGAGTTTTTTGAAGTTCTTCTAAAACTTTAGCAGTGCTGTCTTTTTCATTAAAATAATTTTCACGTGCATTAGCGGTTATTTCATCTTTCAAACCGAGATTTTTAGCAACGGAAATAGCATTACTTGCGCCAGGAATGCCGATTAAAAGTTTATAGGTGGGCTGAAGAGTGTTAATATTAAACTCAACGGAAGCATTAATAAATCCGGATTTTAAATATGCAAGTGATTTTAATTCCCCATAGTGTGTTGTGACAATTGTAAAGGCATTTTTATTTTGCAGATATTCTAAAATACTTTGCGCCAAAGAAGCACCTTCTTTAGGATCAGTTCCCGCGCATAATTCATCAAGTAAAATTAAGCTTTCTCCGTCTGCATGATTAATAATATTAACAATATTGGTCATGTGTGCCGAAAAAGTTGAAAGATTTTGCAAAATACTTTGTTCATCCCCTATATCGGCATATATTTTTTTAAACGGGTAAATTTCAGCTTCATAACAAGGAACATGCAAACCTGCTTTTGTCATTAAAGTTAATAATCCTGCGGTTTTTAATACGACTGTTTTTCCTCCCGTATTCGAACCCGTAATAATCATGCAGTTTTTATCCGAATTTATATAGAAATCATTTTCAACGATATCGCTTTTAGACTTAATTAAAACAGGATTTTTCATCATTTTTAAATTTAAAATTTTTTCATCCGATATTTTAGCGGCAACACCGTCAAAAGAAGCGGAATACTTGGCTTTTGCAAAGATGAAATCCAGCTCAATTAAAATTATATTGGACTGTTTTATCTCTTGCGCAAAACCGCCTATTTGATTAGAAAGTAATTTTAATATTTTTTCTATTTCAATATGAATTTGAGCTTCGGTTTCACGAATTTTATTATTTAATCCGACTAAAATTTCAGGCTCAATAAAAAAGGTTTGATTGCTTGCAGATACGTCATGAACTATGCCGGATACTTTATTTTTGCACTCGGCTTTAACTTGAAAAACCGTTCTGCCGTCACGCTGAGTATAGACTGTATCTTGTAAATTTGTCGTAAAATCACTATTTTGCAGGAGCGAAGCAACACATGTTCTGACATTTACATTTGTATCACGCAATGTTTGGTATAAACTTTTCAGTTCAACACTCGCGTCTTCTTTCACTATTAATGATGAAGTAAATGTATTAAAAATTTTATCTTCAAGCTCTTTATTGGCATATAAATTATTTTTTAATTCGGAAAGTTCAAAAAAATCTTTTGATAAATCATCAAGGAAATTCCGCATTAATCGGGAAGTTCTAAGCGCTTGCGCTATATTAAATATTTCTTCTTCACTAAGACGAATGTGTTTTTGCGAGTCTTCCAAACTTTTTTCAATATCAAATATATTATCCAAAGGAACATTTAAAGCTTTATTAATAATGTTTTTAGCTTGAGTAGTAATTAAAAGTTCCTGTTTGATTTTGTTAAAATCATCATAAATTGGCAAATCCAAACATCTTTTAGCGCCGAGTTCACTAACGGCAAATGAACTCAGATAATTAAGCACTTTATCAAATTCCAAAATTTTTTGCGTTTTTTTATCCATAAAAAAATTATAAACAAAAAAAGAAGGATAAGAAAAAAATCCTATCCTTCTTTTAATATAAATTAATTGACTATTTCTTAGCTAAAACTTTACCGTCAACGATTTCTTTGAATTTTTTACCTGCTGTAAATACCGGAGCTGTCTTAGCCGGGATTTTAATTTTAGCGCCGGTTTGAGGATTACGTCCTGTTCTTGCAGCTCTTTTTCTTGCTTCCCAAGTACCAAAACCAACTAAAGTAACTTTTTTACCTTTTGCAACAGTTTTTTCAATTGTTGACATTAAAGTATTTAAAATTTCTGCTGCATCTTTTTGAGTAACTTTTGCTTTTTTTGATACTTCTAATACTAATTCTTCTTTATTCATGGTATAAACCCCTTTCCATTAAATATAACACCCTTATTATAAACATTTTTTAGAAACTGTCAATAGCTAAGTTTCAATCCTGTTTTATTATATAGGGGGTACTTATTTATTTTTCATCGTTGGAAAGGCAATTACATCACGGATAGTAGTAGAATTGGTAAGCAGCATAACAAGCCTGTCTATACCCATTCCCATACCACCTGTGGGCGGCATACCATATTCAAGTGCATTAATAAAATCTTCATCAATATCACATGCTTCTTCATCGCCTTGGGCTTTAGCTAACGCTTGTGCTTCAAACCTTTCCCTTTGGTCAACGGGGTCTGTTAGTTCCGAAAATGCATTAGCAAGTTCCCAGCCGTTAACTTTTGACTCAAATCTTTCCGTTAAACGCGGATTATTTCTGTGAACTTTTGCTAAGGGTGAGATTTCTCTGGGATAATCCATTATATGTACCGGTTGAATTATATAAGGTTCAACTTTATCTTCAAATACGGCTTCAACAATTTTACCCCAGTTCATATTATCTTCCAGCTCAACACCGAGTTTTTTTGCGGCTTCTTCAGCTTCTTTTGCCGTTACATAATCAGCAAAATCAACACCTGTAGCTTCTTTTATTGAACCAATCATTGTTTTTCTGTCCCATGGCGGAGTTAAATCTATTTCATTTTCGCCGTATTTTATTTTTGTTGTTCCTAAAACTTCTTTTGCAACGAATGCTACCATGTTTTCAGTTAAAGTCATCATATCATTATAATCCACATAAGCTTGATACAGCTCTATTGTAGTGAATTCCGGATTATGAAGTGAATCTATACCTTCATTTCTGAAACATCTGTTTATTTCAAATATTTTTTCCGACAGTCCGCCGACCATAAGTCTTTTAAGATGGAGTTCAGGCGCTATTCTCATATACATTGGTATATCTAAAGCATTATGATGTGTTTCAAACGGTCTAGCATTTGCTCCGCCCGCTTGAGAATGCAGCATTGGTGTTTCTACTTCCAAAAAGCCTTGAGAAGTTAAAAATTCTCTTATTTTTTGGATAATTAAACCTCTTTTTCTGAATGTTTCTTTAACTTCTTCATTCATTATCATATCTACATATCTTTGACGATAACGTGTTTCAACATCTGTTAACCCGTGAAATTTTTCGGGCAGAGGTTTTAAAGATTTTGTTAACATTGTCAAATCAACTGTTTTTAAACTTAACTCACCTCTCGGAGTTCTTCTTATATCACCTGTAAAACCAACAATATCACCTATATCAACCATTTTTAACAGCTTCATTTTTTCTTCATCAAGATTTTGTTTATGTGAAAATATTTGAATTTTTCCGGTATCATCCATTAAGTCAATAAACATGCCTGTATTTCTGACAGCCATAACCCTGCCTGCGACGCTATAACGGTCTTGAGTTTCTTCGCCGGCTTGTAAATCTTTATATTTATCCTGTAATTCTTTTGCACTTGCCGTTTTAACAAATTTATACGGATAAGGATTAATTCCTTTTTCTCTTAAATCATTAGCTTTTTGCAATCTGCCTTGTCTTATTGTATCTATTGATGATGTTGATTCTTTAATATCCTGCATATTACTCTCCAACTTACTTTTTCAAATAAATTCTAGCATTAACATTTTTTTATGTCATTAAATAGAATTTTTACTACAATTTATTAAAAATTAAAAACAATAAAATTCCGGTTGGAAGTTAGATATTAAGTTTTATTAATCAACAAATACGTTAATATAATTGGTTGTTGAGTGTACTACTTACATTAATTTCTAAAAAAATATAAAAAATCATGTACATTAACTAAAAAAAGTGATTTAATTAAAAACAAGGGAAAGAAAAAATTATTAGGGAGAGAGATTTGGAGAATTCCAAACGCAGCCGCAAAGCTAAAGGCGGCTTTTATTTTGCTTACATTCTTGAAAATACTTCAACATCAAGTGAATTCATTGTTCCCGCCAAAAAATATGCGCTTGAAGCTATCATTGAAGCGTTATCAGTACAATATTTCATTTCGGGTGCATAGATTTTATAACCGTTATCACGAAGTGCAAAAAATTTCTTTCTTATTTCGGAGTTCGCGGCAACTCCGCCCGCTAATACTATTGTTTTTGCGCTAATATTATCTGCTGCTTTTTTTGTCTTTTTTAACAGTGTGGATGATACGGTTTCTTGAAAACTTGCAGCAATGTCAGCCGAGGGCAAAGTCGGATTTTCTTTTTTTAATTTTTGAATTAATTGAAGCGAGGCTGTCTTAAGTCCTGAAAAACTAAAATCAAATTCATTCTGCAATTTAGCTTCAGGCAGTTTATAAGCAAACGGATTGCCCGTTTGTGCCAGTTTATCCAGATTTACTCCCCCCGGGTACGGCAGCCCGATTAATCTTGCCACTTTGTCATAAGCCTCACCTACTGCGTCATCAATCGTTTCGCCGATTATTCGCTGTTCTAAATAACTTTTAACTTCTATAATTTGAGTATGACCTCCGCTAATCAGCAATGCTGCAAAAGGCGGTTCAAGGTCTGTGTTTAAAAAATTTGCACAAACATGCGCATTTAAGTGATTTACGCCAATAAACGGTTTATCATAGGCAAGCGCAAGTGCTTTGCCTGCATTCATTCCGACTAATAAAGAGCCTACAAGCCCGGGGCCTACTGTTGCTGCAAATGCGGTAATATCTTCTCCTTTTAATCCCGCTTGTTCAAATGCCTGCGCTATTACAACATTTATTGCCTCCAAATGTTCACGTGCCGCAACTTCAGGGACTACTCCGCCGAATTCAATATGGGTCTTTATTTGCGAAGCTACTACATTTGACAGAACCTCACGTCCGTTCTTTACAATTGCGGCAGCTGTTTCATCACAGCTCGACTCAATTGCAAACATTATATTATCGTAACCGCTGTCAGGCCCTATAATTATTGATTTGTCACTTATTGGTGTTTTAAATTCTTTTTTAGGCATTTTTCCTCGTTACATTTAGCATTTTTTGTAATTTTATAATATCATTTAATTAAATTTTGTGTGAGGTTTTTATGAATATAACAGAAAAAATTTTGGCAGACCATGCAGGTTTAAAAGAAGTCAAGGCAGGTCAATTAATAACCGCTAAAGTTGATATTACTCTTGCTAACGATATTACAGGCCCGGTCGCAATAAATGAATTCAATAAAATTGGTGTAGAAAAAATTTTTGATAAAGACAGGGTTGTTTTTGTACCGGACCATTTTGTGCCGAACCGCGATATTAAATCAGCTGAGCAGGTCAAACAAGTTAGGGAATTTGCCCGCACACAAAATTTGACCCACTTTTTTGAAGTCGGAAGAATGGGTATAGAACACGCACTTCTTCCCGATAACGGTATTGTCACCGCAGGCGATATTGTTATTGGCGCTGACTCTCATACATGTACTTACGGCGCTTTGGGCGCATTTTCAACAGGCATGGGGTCAACCGATATTGCTTGCGCGATGGCTTCAGGGGAAACCTGGCTAAAGGTTCCGTCCGCAATAAAAGTTGAATTTAACGGTAAATTAAATAAATATGTTACTGCAAAAGACCTTATTTTATACTTAATAGGTGATATCGGAGTAGACGGAGCTTTATATAAAACGCTGGAAATAGGCGGAAGCACTATCCGTGAGCTTCCTATGGACGGAAGATTTACCATTTGCAATATGGCAATTGAAGCGGGTGCTAAAAACGGTATTATTGAGCCTGATGAAATAACCAAAAAATATCTTGAAAACAGAAGCATTCGTCCGCCTAAATTTTATGCAAGTGATAAAAATGCTGAGTATGAAAAAGTTATTGTTTATAATACCGAAGAAATAGAGCCTGTAGTAGCTTTTCCGCATTTGCCCGAAAACACTAAACCTGTATCTAAAGCAGGTGATATAAAAATTGACCAGGCGGTAATCGGAAGCTGTACAAACGGCAGGCTGTCCGATATAGCAGCCGCAGCCGAAATTTTAAAAGGGAAAAAAGTTCATAAAGATGTTAGGTTAATTGTTTTTCCTGCTACACAGCAGATATATTTGGAAGCGCTAAGAGCGGGATATATTGAAACAATAATTGAAGCAGACGGGGCGGTTTCAACTCCTACTTGCGGGCCTTGTCTTGGCGGACATGCGGGAATACTCGCGGCAGGCGAGCGCGCAATATCAACAACAAACAGAAACTTTGTAGGCAGGATGGGGCATACCGAAAGCGAAGTATATCTTGCTTCACCTTATGTCGCTGCAGCAAGCGCAATTGCAGGCAGAATTATATCTCCCGGCGATTTATGATATTCCGTCTTCCGTAATAAGTGATATTGAACGGGGAGTTAAAGACCCTCAATTTACTATACTCCGTAATGGGCTTCAATTAATCATTTATTTTAAATTCTTAAAAAATTAAAAAAAAAGAAAAGAAAAACTAAATAAAAAAATGAAATTCGAGAGCCTGTATTTGTTTCGTTTTTATTGCTTAACAAAGCAGCAACAGGGCGCAGCGCCATATAGCGGAGCCTTGGGCTGAGTTTAGCAATACAGAAACAAATTCCGAGCCGAGAATTTTATTTTTTTTATTTAATTAAAAATTCATTTAAAATAAATAATTAATTTCGCCCTAGTACTGCGTATAGAAAACTTCTAAATTCGGCTCAAGCTCGGGAACTCCTCCCTGCGGTCGTCAAACAGCCCTCGCTCT
>CANPXC010000061.1 GCA_947585605.1 Candidatus Gastranaerophilales bacterium
CTTCGTAGGTATTTTTTATTCTTCTGTACTGACCGAAAAGAAAACCTATTTCCCTTCCTCCGACGCCGATATCGCCCGCGGGTACATCTATATCATGCCCGATGTGTTTTTGCAGTTCGTTCATAAAACTTTGGCAAAAGTTCATTATTTCCATATCTGATTTGCCTTTTGGGTCGAAGTCGCTTCCGCCCTTCCCTCCTCCTATTGGAAGGCAGGTTAGTGCATTTTTAAATATTTGTTCAAAACCTAAAAATTTCATAATACTTTGATTTACACTCGGGTGAAGTCTTAATCCTCCTTTATAAGGGCCGAGTGTAGCATTAAATTGAACTCTGTATCCTCTGTTTACCTGAACTTGACCCTTATCATCCACCCAAGGAACTCTGAATGATATTATTCTTTCAGGTTCTACAAGTCTTTCCAATAATGCTATTTTTTTATATTTCTCTTCATTTTTAATAATTACCGGTTCTAACGAAATTAAAACTTCTTTAACGGCTTGTAAAAATTCCGCTTCATTAGGGTAATTTGATTGAACTTCATTTAGTACCTTTTTTAAATATTCAGACTTAATTTCACTGTTATCCATAAATTATCTCCAACTTTTGCATTCTTAAACTAAAAAATTATTATATCATATTTCTTTTCTTTTTTGAGCTATTAGAAATTCTTTTATGCTGTTTTTTATTGATTTTGCGGCATTCTTTCTAAAAATCGGATTTTTTAACAATAAATATTCTTCGGGATATATCATATAAGCTGTTTCAACTAATACCGATACGGGATTTGTTGAACGTGTAAGCGCAAAACTTGATTTATGTATCCCGTTACATTTAATATTTAAATCATTTGATAGGTTATTGTTTAATATTTGAGCAAGTTCTTTTGAATTATCGTTGTAATAATGGACTTCATTTCCGTGATTGATATACGGATTGGAACCGTAAGGCAGAGAATTACTGTGTATACTTACGGAAATTAATGCTTTGTTCTCTTTTGCCATATCAACTCTTTTATATAAGCCTACCTGGGTGTCATTATTTCTGGAAAATGAAACATTTGCCCCTTCTTCTTTTAAAAGTTTTATTAAATTATTTGCAATATCAAGATTAACGTCTTTTTCAAACATCCGGCCCGGGCCGATTGTTCCTTTATCATTTCCGCCATGACCTGCGTCCACAAATATATTAATCCCTTTTAAAATTGAATTTTCATCTGTATCTTTCGGAAGTATTGCACGCTTGAATATCAAATTATTCTCTTCATAATAACACTCGTAACCTAATATCGGAGAGCTAAAGTCAAAAGTATACACATAATTTTCATCGGAATTCCCTTTATTGTGTACGCCGTACATTGTAAGTATAATTTTATTCCCCTGCTGAGTTAATGTATATAAGACAGGATGTGTTAAATAAAATTTTCTGTATTCATAATTATTGTCATAATAATATTTTTGGTCTTTTATATAGGGAATTATTTTGTTTGATAAAACAACAGGTTCTTGTATGTTAGATTTATGAATCCAGAATTCGGAATTGCCCGTTTCATTAATTTTATAATAATCTCCCTGGCGTCCTTCCAAGTATAAAACAACCCCTTTTGGTAATTCGGCTACTCGTTTTGATGATGATGAAGCCTTATCTCTTACGGTAGAATTGGAATTTATCGTTTTTGTATAGAGAACTCCGGTTTCATTCTTAATATATTCCGCCATTTTTGGTTTATATGAATCAGAAGTTTTATTCCGCTTAACATTATAAATTTTTTCTTCCGTTTTTCCGTTATAAGATGATTTTATAAGAATTTTGTTGTTTCCGTATTTTAAAGGAACAACCTGAACGAATATTCCGCCGTCCCAAAGCTTTACTTTTTCCGAATTAATAGTAAGCGATGCATTTTTATCCGTATTTCCCGAAAAGTATACAGTCGGTGAATTTAATGTAATATTTTGATTTGAAGGATATACAATATCCAGCTGCGCATAAGATGATAATCCCAAAAATAATATGCCGGCAAGTATAATACAAGTTTTTTTAATCATAATAAGAGTGTAAAATATAAATTTTAATTTATCAAATTGCTTAACAATATTAACCGTCCTTGCTATAAGCAAATACATGAGTGTATAATACAATGTAATCAGATAGAGGTAAAATGGAAAATAATACAAAAATAGAGGTAATAGTAGTAGGTGCGGGGCCTGCAGGCGTCAGCGCCGCAATAACATTGGCAAGAGCAGGGAAGAAAGTTCTGCTTGTTGAACGCGCTGATACCGCGGGAGAAAAAAATATGTTTGGCGGATGTATTTATGCCAAACAAACTGCGGATATATTCCCTAAATTTTGGGAAACAGCACCTGTTGAACGCCCGATTTCAAATCAAAAAATATTATTATTAACGGATTGCAATTCAACGCAAATTGAATATTCGGATTCTTCAAAAGGCTGTTATAAAGCATTTTCGGTTATACGCGCAAAATGGGATAAATGGGCTGTTGAACAAGCTCAAAATGAAGGTGCATATTATGCGCCTAAGACATTGGTAAAAGAACTTCTGGTTGAAAACGGCAAGGTTGTTGGAATTCAAACCGAATATGAAAAATTTTATTCAGATATTGTAATTCTTGCTGACGGCGTTAATTCAATTCTTGCCAAACAAATAGGTTTAAGAAATGAAATTAAAGATACTGATGTTACGTTAAACGTAAAAGAGGTTATTAAGTTATCCAAGGAAAAATTGGAGGACAGATTTAATATTGATGAAAATGAAGGCACGGGTTGTAAAATTATAGGCGGGCCTTTAAAAGATATGTTTGCGCTTGGCTTTATGTATACAAATAAAGACACGATTTCAATAGGATACGGAATAAGCCTGGACGATTTAAAAAAGAAAAAAATAACTCCTTATGAGCTTTTGGAAGAACTGAAAGAACATCCTGCTATTGCTAAATATATAAAAGGCGGTGAAGTTATAGAATACAGCGCGCATTTAATACCCGAAGGCGGATTAAACGCAATGCCGAAAGTATATGATAACAGAGTTATGATAGCCGGTGACGCAGCTATGATGGTAAATAATATACACATGGAAGGTACAAACCTTGCTATGCTGAGCGGAAAACTCGCGGCTCAAACGGCGATATTTGCGCTTGAAAAAGGTGACTTTTCGGCTTCCACGCTTTCTTTATATCATAAGAAATTAAAAGACAGCATTATTTTAAAAGATATGCAGACTCATAAAAATACTGTTCCGTTTATAAAAAAACATATTAAGACCATAACTGAAATGTATCCGGAATTTGCACAGCAAGTTTTGGAGTTAATGACAACGGCAGATGAAATACCAAAACGGGCAAAGTATCGTAAATTTTTATCATCAACCGTAAAATCAGGAATAATTCAAAAAAGTATACCTCTTGGTATTTTTGCGATGGAGAAATGTTTAAAAAAATGAATATTAATGAAAAATTAGCACTTTAAACTTAGACAATGATGTATGTATGAGATGTAGTGAAAAATGTTGTACATATATATGTCCTGCAAATGTATATGAATGGAACGATGAAAAATGTTTAATGACAATCAGATACGAAAATTGTCTAGAGTGCGGTGCGTGCAAAATCGCTTGTGATAAACAAAATATTATATGGCGTTATCCTTCTTCAGAATATGGGGTAAAATTTAAAAACGGTTAGTAAAGAGAGGTGTTTATGCGCGAAGAGTATAACAATCAGCAAAGAAGATGGTATGACAAAGATCCGATTTTATCCAGATCAATGAAAACTTTGGAAGCTTCTGATGATGAAACTCAAATAAAAGTAGCTTTAAATCTTATAAAAATTATTGTGGAACATAATCTGGCTTTCAGTGAATATACCGATGTTAATGAAATTATTGAAGCGGTTGAAGAAGGTATGGATACAAGAGCAAACTCAAGGTGGTATGATATCGACAGAACTGTTAGAGCCGCAATAAATATGCTTCAAAATTCGCCGGCGGAAACGCAAAAAATTCTCGCTAAAGAAATGGCAAAAATAGTTATAGATAAAATAAAAGAAGATAAAGACGTCGAAGAATTAAAAAAAGAACTGGAACAAGCAGAATTCTTTGATGATAAAAATAATGATATTTAATTGTAAGCTGATTTAATATTTACATGCAGACTTTTAGCTTTCGCATTTAAAAGACGGTTTTTTAAACGGTTTAAAATTATTTATCTTCTGAGTGTAGTAGGGATTACAGAAATGCAAATTCGCAAAATATGGAAAATAAAAGATGAAAGTATAAATAATGATATACTCTCACTTTGCGAAAATAATAAAATTCTTGCAGTGTTGCTGCAAAACAGAGGCATTAATACCAAAGAAAAAATTACGGCATTTTTAAATCCCTTAAAATCTCCATTAACAAATCCGAATGTATTTACAGATATGGAAAAAGCCGCCCTGCGTATTCAACAGGCAGTGGAAAATTCGGAAAATATTACTGTATATGGTGATTTTGACTCTGACGGAATAACCTCATGCGCATTATTATATCTGACATTAAAAAAAATCGGTGCAAAAGCGGATTATTATCTGCCTGACAGAACTGCAGAAAGCCACGGACTAAATACAAAAGCCCTTGTAAATATTATATCCAAAAAGAAATCAAAACTTATAATTACTGTTGATTGCGGGATATCGAACATTCAGGAAGTAAATTTTGCAAAAGGATTTAAAACTGATGTGATTATAACCGACCATCACGAGGCACCTTCTGAATTACCGAGTGCTGCCGCAATCATAAATCCAAAGGCGCAAAATGCTTTAATCCCGGATTTGACGGTAGAACAGATAGAAAGCCTTAATAACTTGTCTGGTGCAGGTGTTGCATTTAAATTAGCCTGTAAGCTCCTTGATTTATATAATATGCAAGATTTCGTCCACGAAATTTTGCCGTTGTGCGCGGTGGGAACTGTTGGTGATGTTGTTAACATTACGGGTGAAAACAGAATTATTGTCGAGATGGGGCTGGAATTGCTGCGCAGCGGAAAATCTCCAAACATACAAGCTATACTTAAGTCTGCAGGAATTTTAGACCCTCAAAATTTGACTTCCGAAAACATAGCATTTGCATTGGTTCCGAGGTTAAATGCTTCGGGCAGGCTTGATAATGCTTCTATTGCATTTAATCTTCTTATCAGTGAAGACGAAAATTTAATTAATGAATCAGTCAAAAAGCTTAATGATTTGAATTCTCTCAGACAAAAACTCTGTGATGAAACGTTTGAGCAGGCTAAAGACTTGTATGAAAATAATATATCAGCTCATAAAAAAAGCATTGTATTATATTCTCCGGATTGGCATATCGGAATTATAGGTATTGTAGCCTCAAAGCTTGTTGAAATGTATAATAAACCGACTTTTTTAATGACGAAAGACCCTAATTATCCCGAAATTATCAGATGTTCCTGCAGAAGTATAGAAGGGATTGATATTCACAATATATTATCTCAACATAAAGATTTATTTGAGGGCTTTGGTGGTCATAAAATGGCTGCAGGCTTTTCTTTTAACGAAAATAAAATTAACTTTGATAACTTCAAAAATCTTTTAAATACTACTATTGACGAAAATACGCATGATATTGATTTTAAATCAGTTAAAATAAATGCGGATATGCTTTTGGAACCGAATGATATTACTTTTTCACTCATTGATACAATAAATAAAATGCAGCCGTTTGGTGCGGGTAATCCTCCTCCGCTTTTTGTCATGAATGATACAGTTTTAAAAGATTTTAAGTTAATGGGGCAGAACAATAATCACTTAAAACTTTTTGTTTCAAAAAATAATTCACAAATTTTTGAATGTGTAAAATGGAATACTCCAAACTTTAACCCGCCGCTAAATAGTAAACTTGATATTTTATTTGCTCCCGCGATTAATTCTTTTAACGGTGCAAATAACATACAATTAATGCTTTCCGATATCCATAGCGAAGCGCTTGCTCAAAATCAAAATTTTTCCGAAATAAAAATTCTGGATCACAGAAAAAAAACTAACATACTGGTTCAAGTTTTGGACTATATTAATACAACAAAAAAATCAACAGCTATATTTTTGGAAAATGCCATTTTAAAAAAAGAACTAAATCTGCCTAAAGATATAATAAATAAAACATTTTCATCTTCTGACATACCTTCAGAGTGCGAACAAATTATGTTTTTTGACTGCCCTGTTAATGAAGATGATTTTTACCGAATAATAAAAGACTCCGACGCAAAAATTATCCACTTAATGAATTTCAATATTCCCGTTATTAATACGGATAATTTACTGACAAAGTTATCGGGAATGCTGAAATATGCAATTTCTAATTTAAACGGAAAAATTAATTTAAAAAGAGCTTCAAGCGCATTAAATGTTGATGTTGAAACGCTAGAGTGCGCTCTTGATTTGTTTGAAAATTGTGAAATGACTACTCTGAACAAAAATAATTCCGAAGAATATACTATAACCTATTTTAACAGCGCAAAACTCTCCGGTATCAAAAATGATGAAATGTATTATTCTTTGGATGAACATATAAAAAATATAAATGAATTCAGACAATTTTATTTAAATTCATCAACGGAAAATATAAAAGAAGCAATAACTTCGGGCAGGGAATAAAATGTTTTTTTTCAACAAAAAAAAGAAATATGTAAGCTGTGATTTAATAGAACATGGTCTTGATTTTTTTACGGACAGTATAAATTTTTGCTGCAGGATACCGCCTACAGATAAAGGGTACAAGAAAATTCTTGAAAATTATTACGGTGAAAAAATAGACTGGAAAAAGTTTTTTGCAATAAAACGTTCGTACAGAAATCAAATGAAGAAAGGTAATATAATTCCCGAGTGTAAAAATTGTATATACTTGGAAGAAAGAGAATGGGATAATGAAGATTACATATCGTTTATAAATTTTAATAACTGGACAATATGCAATGAACACTGCGTATACTGCTGGTTAAATGATCCGGATAGACCTCATCAAAAGCAATACAATGTATACCCTGCCATAAAAGATATGGCAGATAAAGGGTATTTAAGAAAAGGCGGTCATATTACCATTGCAGGCGGTGAACCGTGTGTTGCACCCGAGTTTAATGACCTTTTAAATCTGTTTTTAAGTCACGGCATTGCTCCTGTCAGGGTTTTGACTAATGCGACAATATACAGTGAGGCGGTTGAAAAGGGAATAAAATCAGGAAGTGTTCATATTGTTGTATCTGTTGATTCCGGCAGCCGAGAAACTTTTATAAAAGTCAAACGTTATGATTTTTATGATAAAGTTTGGGAAAATTTAAAAAAATATGCTTCTCTGCAGCCCCGGGATAATTGCGTTAAAGCAAAATACATTGTAATTCCCGAGGTTAATGATTCAAAAGAAGAGATAAATTTATGGATAAATAAATCAATGGAAGCAGGTGTTAAATGTCTTGCTCTTGATTTGGAAATGATGTATTACAATAACAATTCACAAAATATTCCCAATTATATATATGATTTGTTTGAATATGCAATAAATGAGATAAAATCAAAAGGATTAACCGTTGAATTTATTGACAGAGGCGTTATAATTTCAAAAAAACTTGAACAGTTAAACAGAATATAATTATGGATAATTTTTTTCTTTAAAATTTGAGCTAAATTAACGAAAAAGGAGAAGAAAAAAATGTTGAATTTACTTGTAAGATGGATACTTCTCGCGCTTTTAATAATGATAATAGCGTGGGTTGTTCCCGGAATTACCATAACGGGATTTTTAGCAGCAATGGTTGTTGTAGTAATAATCGGTATTGTAAATTTATTGATAAGGCCGTTAGTTCAATTAATATCATTGCCGTTAAATATATTAACATTGGGAATATTCAGCTTAATAGTTAATGCTTTGCTGTTTATACTTGTTGCCAAATTTTCACCGGGATTTCAAATAGAAGGATTTTGGAGCGGATTTTTCGGCGCATTAATATTATCGATATTTTCACCGCTTATTGACAAAATTACATGGTTCAAAAAGAGTAATTAACGGCAGAAAATTTACTAACGGAAGAAAAAATGCTAAACTTGTTTTGGTCTTTCAAATGGAGGTTAAAAAATGAAAGAAAATCTTAAAAAGTATTTGACAGAGCTTATCGGAGCATTTTTTCTTGTGTTAACCATTGCTTGTACGGGTTTGCTCGGCAGTGACGGTGTAATAGCTCCGTTGGCAATTGCTTCTGCTCTTATGATTATGGTTTATGCGGGAGGTCATATCTCCGGCGGACACTATAATCCTGCTGTATCTGTTGCAGCTGCAATTAGAGGCGCTCTTCCTTGGAAACAGTTAATTCCTTATATCATTGCGCAAATCGCAGGCGGTGCTTTAGCTGTTGCTATTTTTACAATTATGGCAAAAGGCACAATTATAGTTATTGAACCGTCTAATTTCGGACTTAAAGGTCTGTTACTGGCAGAATTTCTGTTTACATTTGCTCTGTGTTATGTTGTACTTCAAACGGCTACGACTAAAAATACCGCAGGAAATTCATATTACGGACTTGCAATCGGTTTTACGGTATTGACAGGTGCATTTGCGGTTGGCGGCAGCTTGTGTGCAGGTGCATTTAACCCAGCTGTTGCATTCTCCGTAGGTTTACTTGGAATTATTCCGACAGGATTAGTTCTTTATACAATACTCGCTAATATTATCGGCGGTATATGTGCAGCAATTGCATTTAAAATGACATATACGGAACAGGAATAAATATCAGTTCCATAGAAAAGGAGCTATATTATAGCTCCTTTTTTATATGTAATAATTGTAATCTAATTGCGGAATAGGAATATTTAAAGTTTGATATGCCGCATTAACGTTAAATTCTAATCGTGCATTCAAGTTTAAGTCTTTTGCTCTTTTAACAAAGTATTCACTGAGTATAACTACGGTCTTTAAATTACATTGTTTTTCTTCTTCCGAGTATTGATTAATAAAAATATTGTTATCGGCATTTAGTACAACCTGATTAACATTTGCTTTTAAACAACGAGATAACCATAAATCAATTTCTGCTTCCGTATCATTAACATTTGGTATAATAATATATTTTAAAGAAATATAATTTTTTGCAAGAGAATTTTTAGCTTTTGCATATTTTTTTATATTTCTCCATACGGTATCAAATGATTTAACGCCCTTAACTTTTTCATGAACAGCTTTTGAACCTGCATCAATGGAAACGCAAAGGCTTAAAGTCCCTCTTTTAAGACCTGTTTCAATTGTTTTATTGTACAAAATCGCATTAGAATGAACTATTATTTGTGATACGTTAGCGCTGAACAGCAAATTAACCAAATCATCGAAATGGTAATATAAAGTAGGTTCACCGCCTGCAAAATCAACTTTTGTTCTTTCATTTACGTATTTTTTATTAATTAAATCTCTTAATACCGGTACACTGTCATAAGTGTCCGTTTTAATTGATTTATCATAGGGTGTATGATTTGTGCAATATATGCATTTAGAATTGCACATTTGCCAGTGTGAGAATTGAATATATTTAAATTCCCAGGTTTCATTTATTTTGTCCCATTCCTCTTCATGAAGGAAATAACAGCCTTTGCAATTATCAAGCGGTTTGCCTTCTCTAAATCCTTGTTTTATTTCTTCGCGTTTTTTAAAGAATTCAATCCAGTTAATGATTTCACCGTTATAGTTTTCCTTTATCATCGGAAGGGATTGCCCGTTCGTGTTATTACCAACGGTGCAGCTGTATAAATTATTGAGATTAAAACATAAGTGTCTGTCTATTTGCTGGCAAAATTGATACTTCATTATTATCTCCTATTTTACAACAATGTTAACCAGTTTACCCGGAACAACAATTATTTTAACAATTTCTTTCCCGCCGGTAAGTTCTTTAATCCTTTCACTGTTTAGTGCCGCTTTTTCAAGTTCTTCTTTGGAAAGTTCCGCGTCAACTTCAATTCTGTCCTTAACTTTGCCGTTAATTTGAGCAACCAAAGTTATAGTACTTGTTTTGGCAAGATTTTCATCATATTTTGGCCATTCAAGTTTATGTACGGAATCTTTTCCGCCAAGTCCTTCATATATTTCTTCCGACATGTGAGGAAGTACGGGCGCAAACATCTTTAAGAAGGTTATCAGCGCATAGCTCAAAACTTCTTTATCTTCGCTGTTGAGTTCTTTTTTGGAAGCCAGATAATCGTATAATACGTTTGTAAATTCTCTGTATTTTGAAATAACGGTATTAAACTGAAATTCATTGGCAATATCTTGTGAAACTTTTTTAATTGTCATGTGAACTTCACGTACCAAATCGTTATTTTCTTTAGAAAGCGAGTTTACGTCGGGCAGATTATAATTCAAATCGATATTATTTTGATTATCGCTGTACAATCTCCATAACCTGTTTAAGAATTTATAGCAGCCTTCAACTCCTGCGTCTGACCAATCAAAATCTCTGTTTGGCGGTGAGTCTGACAAAATAAATAATCTTGCCGTATCTGCTCCGTAGTTTCTGAATATTTCGTCGGGGTCTACTGTATTTCCTTTTGATTTAGACATCTTTGAACCGTCTTTTAACACCATACCTTGAGTTAATAGATTTTTAAACGGTTCATCTATATTTATTATTCCTAAATCTCTTAATGCCTTAGTGAAAAATCTGGAATACAACAAGTGTAAAATAGCGTGTTCAATACCGCCTACATACTGGTCAATAGGCGCCCAGTAGTGAAGGAT
>CANPXC010000062.1 GCA_947585605.1 Candidatus Gastranaerophilales bacterium
GATAAATCCTTTTATGATATCTATATAAAACACAAGGATTTATTCTCTACAAAGTGGGAACAGTATTTACATGTTTATAATAAACATCTTGAAACTTTTATAAAAGAAAATAAACCGGTTAGTTTACTTGAAATCGGAGTATTTAAAGGCGGTTCTCTTGAATTATGGGGTGAGTATTTACCCGAAAACTCCAAAATTACAGGAGTTGATATTAATCCCGAATGCGCTAACTACAAGTATAACAATAATAATATTCAAGTTTTTATAGGCAGCGCTTCAGATAAAGATTTTATTAATAAAAATTTTAAGAATTCTAAGTTTGATATAATTATCGATGACGGTTCACATATCTGCAGCGATGTTATAACCGGATTTGAAGAATTCTTTCCTAAATTAAATTACGGCGGACTTTATATTATAGAAGATTTGCATACCAGCTATTGGAAATCCCACGGCGGCGGTTATTTAAAAAAAGATTCTTCTATCCAATACTTTAAAAACTTAATTGATTCACTCAACATGGATTATATTAGCACTATAAATACAAATAAAACAAAAATTGAAGAAATCGAAAAATTAAAAATTTTAAACCGGCAAATAGCCTCCATGTCATTTTATGATTCTATATTGATTATTGAAAAATATTATAAAGAAAAATACAGACCAATGGAAATATGTTATACCGGTAAAGAAATTTTAGATGACGGCAGCATAAAAGAACATACAAATAACTCGTTTGAAAGATTATTCAAATAAAATATTTTTCTCCGTATTCTAAAAATCATTTTCTCTGAAGTATTGTAATTCTTTATAAGCATATAAAGGTAATTCATTTTCGGCATAATCTATTTTAAAATTTTGGTTTTTAATATCAAAATTCTTATTAAGCTCGCTATAATAATTTATTAAATCAGAATTTTCGAGAATAAATTTATTTAATAATTTTGCTTCGTATTCAATTTGTTCATTTACATTTTGTTTATTGAGTTTTAAATATATATCGGACTCCGCATTTTCGGGGTCATAAAATACTTTAATAACTTTTAACAATAATAAATCATTAGGATGACTCATATTTGAATATAAATATCCTTCTTTTAATAAATTTGCTTTTGTATATTTATTTACAAATGCAAAGTCATATATAGTATCAACGTTATTAACCATAAATTTTTTTAAATTATCAATCATTTCATTATAAGGATATTTTTTTTCTAAAAAATTTAAAAAAACTGCATTGTAAGGAATAATTACAAAATTATATTCAATATTTTTTTCTTTTAGTAATTTTATAATTTTTGAAAGATATAAAAAATTATTTTTTTCATTTTCCTTTTTCTGCTCTTCGCTTATGTTATAAAGATAATTTATATATTTAGGGTGTACTGATATGATATATGAAGAATTTAAATTTGCATCTTCAATATTTATATTTTCAGAATTATCAACATTTTTCTGAGGATGAGATTTGAAAGAAATTAAATTTTGAGGTTTTAATTTACCGAATAATGATTTAATCTTTTGTTCATATACTTTGGCCGTATAATATAAAGCATCTTTTGAATATAATATAGAAAACAGTTCTTTTAAGGTAATATTAGGGCCGTTATATTCCAGAAAAGTAAATTCCGTTTTATCATAGCTATAAAAATTATTATATGACAGTAATATATTTATTTGTTTTGTATTAGGATTTATTTCTAAATAGTTTTTAATTATATTATACATATTTTCATAATCTAAAACTACTGTCCCAATTACATTAAAATGATTTTGCGCACATGAAAATTTACACATTTCCGAGCCGCCTATCCATAAAGTATCATTTTTTCTTAATGCTTTTTTATGCATTTTTAAATCAATATAAAGTAAATTTCTTGGTTTGCCGCAGGTATTAATTGTATGCTGCTCATTAAACAAATCAAAAGGATCTGCAAAATAATTTAAAAGACCGATTATAATAAATATTAGTATAAATAGCGCAATAAATATAATATTATTTCTTTTCATATTGATATTCTTCCAAACAAATTAATATTTGCCATTGGCAACCATATCATATTATTATACATTATAAGTTGTCAGTAAATATTTTACCCAAAAAAATGCAAGAATAAAAGAGCTTAAACCGCGGCTAAAAATTTTTATTAATCAATCTTCTTTCTGCGTGCGATATCAGAAAATTTTAATTTGTTCAGTTCTGCAGGAAAAAGGGTTCCGCCATTTTCATAATACAGCTTTAAAGCGTCTTTCCTATTTATAAAAAGTATACCTGGTGACACATCCACACCATAGTTCTTTTCAAGATATGAAAGATAAAAAGCTTCATCTTTATATGAAATTCTGTTATGTTCATCATCAATATATTTCAGCGCATCGGGTACCAGTTCAGTATCATTTGGAATTATTGCCGTTTGTCCTTTATTAAAATAAAAAACAGATATTTTGTCATTTAGATATAATAACGTTCTCGGGAGGGAACTTGTATGTTGAAAATATATTGCCCCGAAAGAAAAATTAAAGTAAATATAAGATACCCAAAATACCAAAAATACGGGAAAATACTTTTTTATATTTATTGCACCCAAAAGGAATAATGCGGCAATATAGAGAAATATTAAATATTCACTCAACAGTCCGCTGTGGATGAACCAATATTTAACAGTATCAGAATACGGGCAGTTTGCAGGAAGGAATATTGTTCCGACCATCAAAGATAAAAATCCTATATATGTAATAATAAAATACTTTATAATCCTGATATTAATACCCGAATTGTCTTTATCATCGGCGGAAGTTAAATATAAGACAATTAATGCGACAATTATCGGGATATATAAAAACCAATTATCTGTAAAAAGCACTTTTATCATCGTTACAAAGAAATCTTTATATTGACTTATCAGTGTTTCAAAACTTATATTTAAATTGTAGCCCCTGAAAATCCCCGTAAATCCCGGATATGAATAATATATGACACTTAAAGGAATAATAAACATTAGCGGGATTTTAATATAATTAACATCTTTTTTTAATATCAATCCCTCAATAAAAATCCACATCATTAAAAATAATGTTACATAGTTATAATATGCACATCCAAATGAATTAAGAATAACCAGAAATATTAAATAAAATACATCCTGCTTATTAAGCACTTTATGTAATATATAGCACTCTGCAATTTTATACCAAATCAGTACAAAGAATAATATCGGCATTATATAAGAAAAACACGGCCAGTTCTCCATTGCGAACATAAAATTACTTTTTGATAAAACCGCAAAAAATATAAAAAAAGTTACTGAATAAAAAATACCCCAAAATACCGAATCGTGTTCTTTTAGTTTAAAAAATGCTTTGGTTATGCAGTGTATTATTGCAATAAAACATAATGACCTTGTTAAACTTTGAGAAATAAAAGCAAAATCTTGATAATTAATATTAAGTATCTCCGGAATTTGTTTTTCAATAAATGTGACGGGGATTTCAGTAATAAATCTCGCCAAATAGAAGCTGTAAGGACGTGCGATTATTTCCATCATATCATCGCCGCATATAATAGCATAACGAAACTTGTATAACATAAAACAAAAAATTAATACCAAAATTCCTATATTAAATATTTTTATTATTAAATTTTTCATTTAGTTATTTCCCGAACCTTAAAATATTATTATAATATTTTTAATTTTTTTATAAAGGATTTCTTTTTATCTCTCCGTTTTTACGCGGGTATATTAATTTTGTCGGTTTTAATTTTTTAAATACCAATAAAACCCGTCTGTTTTCCACATCTAACGGAAGTGAATATTCATACTTTTCAACTAATTCTGTATCTAATAATTTAAGCGCATTTTGTGAAGACAAAAGTTCTTCTTCTGATTTTTTGGATTTATAAGCAACAAAATATCCTCCGGTTTTAATAAACGGAACAGCATATTCCAATATTATTCTTAATTCTGCCATAGCTCTTGATGCAACTATATCAAAGGTTCCCCTATTATTAACGGCATATTCTTCCGCCCTTGCACATACGGGCAGCAAATTCGGCAGATTTAATTCCGAAGATATCTTACGAATAAAATTAATTTTCTTTGCAATGGAATCAAGCGCATAAATATTAACATTATCATAAGCGGCAGCACACGGAATAGAAGGAAATCCTCCGCCGGTGCCGATATCAAGCAGCTTTATATTATTGAGATTTTTTATATTTTTTAAAAATAAATTTATTGCCAGACTGTCATATATATGTTTTTCAAATAATACGGCTAAATCATTATTACTTACAAGGTTTACCGATTTGTTATATTCAAAAAATATTGATATAAAACGATTTATTTTATTTATCTTATTTTCATCTAAGTGTAAACTTAATTTTTCCAGCTGTTTTTCCATCATTTTTTCTTTTTAATTTCATCAACAAGCATTAAGAAATTATTTTCTCCTATTTGTAGTTTAATTTTATTCATTTTGGATGTTATTTTCTTATTAAGCTCTTCCGCTGAGAATTCCGGGGCTAAAGTCTTAGCAATAATATAAGATTTCAATGCCCGCTTTACATCGCCGATACTCAAATAATAATCACCGATTTCCGTGTATATTGTAATGGCATAGGTCATATCATCAAAACGTTTTGCGCAAGACAGAGCCTTTAATAACAATTCATGCGTTTTTTCGGAATTTTCTTCTTTATAAATTGAAGCCAAATGATAATATGAATAATAAAGCCCCTCATGATTATTTTGTATTTTATCGGCTTCTATTGCCAGTTCATAATACATTTTTGCGGCAGAGATATTATTATTATCCTCTGAAATACCTGCAAGATTTGAATATGCCATAGACATATATTGATTTTCGTTTGGATTATTTGATGTTTGTATACATCTTAAATAATATTTAGAAGCCATTTCGGTATTTCCTAAATCATCAAGAATAAGTGCGTATTTAAAATAGCACTCGCAAAGTAAATTAATATCAGTATTTTTTTCAGCTTCTTTCAGTGCCTTCTGAGCATAATTTAAAGCAGCTTCCATATCTAAGCCGTTATCTTCAAGTTCCGCCAAATCAAGATAAACTCTGATTATTTTTTCGGAAGAAATACCTGCCGGATTATATAATATTCGCTTGTATACATCCTTTGCTTTATCAAATTTATATACTTCTGAATACATACGCGCCATTTTTAAAAGTATATCATCTGCGCTTTGAGTATTATTTAATTTTGAATAAACCAGATAAGCATTTTCATACATCTTGGCAGCTTCATCTATATCTTGGATTTTATTGTAACAGTACGCTAATTTTTCATAAATTAACGGTTCTTTATCGATATAGTCCCGTGAATTCTTATATGTTAATGCTTTTTTATAATACATAACCGCACCGGAATAATTGTAAGAATCAACATAATTTTGTGCGATTTCCATATAATCGTTTATGCTTTCGGGAATATTAACAATTTCTGGAGAAAATTGTTCCAAAGCCTCATTTATTTCGGATTTTTCCTGCAGATGAACCATCTCCTGCATATCCTTTTCAAGCGAATAATTATCACCTGTATTCAAAAGTGCATTTTGTCCGTTTATTTCAAACCTTTTTTGCTTTTCCGCTCTTTCCCTCAATGTTTGCAAATACTTTTTGGGATTAACTATTCTTCTGGATTTTTTTTCATCATATCCTCTTGTTCCGGAATAACTTAAATAGGTCAAATCTTGTAAATCAGACTGTTTTCCCTTTTCGCTTTTTTCAATTATTTCGTTTATGGATTGAATTTTTTCTTGATGAAAAGCTATTTCTTGCCTCATAGTCTGACGGGAAAGGAATAAACCGCGTTCAAACGGTTTTAACGGCAGCTCTGATTTATATAAATCAATAATGTAATTATGCACTTTTATTTTTGCAGCATTATTTACTGATTTTATATATTCATTTTTCATGTAATCTTTTAAGTAAAATTTACCATATTTTTCGGCTACAACATGTTTTTGAAGCAGAAAATCCAATTCTTCAAATGTTGCAAGTTCCTGCGTAATAATAAAATCCAAATCCACTCCATGCCTGATTACAGAAAGAAATAAAAGCAATTTTACAAATTTATCCGATATCGTTCCCAGTATTTTAGATATAAGGAATTCCAAAAAGTTTTTGGATGATTTTTTATACTCGGTAATAAATAAGGATAATGACAGACCTAAAAGGCTCATTATCAATACAGAGTACTCAAGCATAACATAATGACCGCGAATTTCATTATATAATTGTTCAATTTCGTATGCTGAGCCTAAAATCTTATTATTTGCAAGATATCTTGCCGTTTCTTCTTTTGTTAATGAATTTAATAAAAAGCTGACACTCCCCGTATCATTAATTAGATCAGTAATTTTAAAAGTTCTCGAGCATATAATTATTTTTACTTTTTCAAAATGACTTAAATAATTAATAAAATCCAAAATATCTTTTTGCGTATCGCGGCTTCGCATATTGATTTCAAAAGAATCAAAAATAAATAACATCGGAGAATTACAATATTTTATATATGAATTAATTTTTTCGGAAAAAATATTGGTTTCTATTTTTGGCAATACAATTTTTTTATCATTATGATAAACTGAAAAATCCTTAAACATTGAAAGGAACACATCATCAAGATTAATTGCTTCCTGGTAAGAATTTTTAAATATTAATACATCATCATCTATAAAATTAGTAATGAAATCGGCACAATATGTTTTACCCGCCCCCATAAATCCGTTTAAAATAAAAATATTATCCGTGCCGGATAAAAAACGCAGCATTGAACTTATCGCTTCAATATTATGATTTAAAATGAAATCATTTTCCTGCCCAGTAATGTATACTTCAAGTGCAGATTTATCATTATGCAGGTTCTCTGTTATATATTTAAAATTTTCTTTTATAAAATTATAATTCATATAATTATATTATTATATAATTCCGCCAGTGTAATCTGTTAAACAATGTATATTTAACTTTTCTTAAATCATTACAAAAATAAAGTGTTCATATATTAGTGAGTTTTTAAATAAAAAAGAGAGAAAGCTTTTTAGCCTTCTCTCTTTAAATTTTATTTAATCCGTCCGGAATTTCGCTTCTTGGATTTTGCTTACTCTCTGCCCTGTCGTTCGCCACACTTCGTGTCTGCTCACTTCGGGCATTCACTTCTTCGAGTTCCGCTTCGCTTCACTCTACGCAAAATCCGCTACATCATGCCGCCCATTCCGCCCATGCCGGACATATCAGGCATAGCCGGTGCTGATTTCTTTTCCGGAATATCTACTACTGCTGCTTCTGTCGTTAACAACATTCCTGCTACTGATACCGCATTTTGCAGCGCACTTCTTGTCACTTTTGCAGGATCAACAATACCTGATTTAATCATATCTGTGTATTTGTTTGTCATTGCGTCGTAGCCTTCGTTTAAAGGCAGTTTTTTAACTGTTTCAACTACAACTTCCCCTTTAACACCTGCGTTATCTGCTATTTGTTTTAAAGGAATATATAATGAATCAAGCAAAATTCTAAATCCTACTTTTTCATCATCAGTTGTATAAGCAATTGTATTAATTGATTTTTCAAGATCTTGCATAACTCTGATTAATGCAACTCCGCCGCCCGGTACAATACCTTCTTCTTTTGCTGCTCTTGTTGCGTTAAGTGCGTCTTCAATTCTTAATTTTCTTTCTTTAAGTTCAACTTCACTTGCAGCACCTACTTCAATAACGGCAACTCCGCCTGAAAGTTTTGCTAATCTTTCTTGGAGTTTTTCTTTATCGTATTCGCTGTCAGAAGTTTCTATTTGACGTTTAATTAATTTTACACGGTCTTCAATAGCTTTTTTTGTTTCGTCGCCAACTACGATAGTTGTATCATCTTTTGTAACAGTAACACGTTTAGCTTGACCTAACATTTGAACTGTTACATTTTCAAGTTTAATACCAAGTTCTTCAGTAAATAATTGACCGCCGGTTAAAATTGCAATATCTTCAAGCATAGCTTTTCTTCTGTCGCCAAATCCCGGAGCTTTAACGGCAACTGCTCTTAATACTTTTCTCATCGTATTAACTACTAATGTAGCTAAAGCTTCACCTTCAACATCTTCAGCAATAATTAAAAGTGAACGTCCGTCACGGGCAACCTGCTCAAGTACAGGAACTAAATCAGCTATTAAATTAATTTTTTTATTAACACACAAAACGTATGCATCTTCTAAAACCGCTTCCATTCTTTCAGGATCAGTAACAAAGTATGGAGAAATATATCCCTTATCGAATTGCATACCTTCAACAACTTTTAAGTTTGTACCGGTAGATTTTGATTCTTCAACTGTTATAACTCCGTCATGTCCTACTTTTTCCATTGCTTCAGCAACCAATTTACCGATTTCATCATTGTTACCTGCCGAAATTGTAGCAACTTGAGCTAATTTTTCTTGAGAATCAACACTTTGTGACATCTTTTTTATGGTTTCAAGTGCAATATTAACAGCTTTATCCATACCGCGTTTCATACACATCGGATTAGCACCTGCCGTTAAATTTCTAACACCTTCTCTGACTATAGCTTGAGCAAGAACTGAAGCCGTTGTTGTTCCGTCCCCTGCTACATCATTTGTTTTTGATGATACTTCTTTTAATAATTGAGCGCCTGAATTTTCTAATGGATCTTCAAGCTCAATTTCTTTTGCTATAGTTACACCGTCATTTACAATTTGAGGTGAACCGAATTTCTTTTCTAATATAACATTTCTTCCTTTTGGCCCTAATGTAACTTTAACTGCATCGGCAACCGCATCTATCCCTTTTAAAAGCCCTTTACGTGCTTCTTCGTCAAATATAATTTTCTTTGCCATTTTATTTTCTCCTTAAGTGTTTATTCAATAACGCCTAAAACATCTGAAACAGACATTATTTTTAATGTTTCGTCAGCAACTTTTACATCTGTTCCCGCATATTTTGCAAAAAGAACAACTTCGCCGACTTTAACATCCATAGGTTCTCTGTCGCCTTTTTCATTAACTTTTCCGCTGCCTACCGCAATAACTTCACCTTTTTGTGATTTTTCTTTTGCGCTGTCCGGTATAAATATTCCGCCTGATGTTTGCTCAGCGTCTTCAATAACTTTGATAACAATTTTGTCACCTAATGGTCTTATTGTCATAATATCCTCCTTTAACTTTCCATAATTAATTTATACAATTAATTTTCTGCTTTCCTTCAAATATTAATGAAAAATTAATTATTTAAAAAATTTATTTGTAAAACAAAGTTATAATGACAGTTAAATAATGTATGGATTTTGAAACATTAGGCTTGAAATAAAGTTTATCAAGAGTTATAATAGGAATATCAGGGCGGTAGTTGCTCAAGCTACCAAGTCTGATTTAAGAAGTTGATGTAGCTCTTATCGTTTATTACGGTAAGGGCTGCTTTTTATTATGAATATGTTGTAATAAAAATTAAAGCGTAGGCGAGGTTACGCTTGTTTTGATTTTCTCTTAATTTAAAATATGTTATAATATGGCAAAAACACTAAATTACAAACAGAACGTTTTGATTTTCTCTTAATTTAAAATATGTTATAATAAGAAAAAGAAGAACCTAAAGAAGGAGAAGTTTTGATTTTCTCTTAATTTAAAATATGTTATAATTGCCGAAGCTGAATACAATCAAATCTTAGCGTTTTGATTTTCTCTTAATTTAAAATATGTTATAATTATTATCTAAATAAGTACTTACAGGAGTAGTTTTGATTTTCTCTTAATTTAAAATATGTTATAATTTTTATTATTATTGATTATATTAGCACTCAGTTTTGATTTTCTCTTAATTTAAAATATGTTATAATTTTCTAAGATATAACCCTTAAAACATTCTAGTTTTGATTTTCTCTTAATTTAAAATATGTTATAATCATACAAAAAACCTGAATGTAAATTTAAAAGTTTTGATTTTCTCTTAATTTAAAATATGTTATAATTGGGAGGAAGCGGAGCAAGTACACCTACTTGTTTTGATTTTCTCTTAATTTAAAATATGTTATAATTTATAACAAAATACATGAACTTTTAGACGGTTTTGATTTTCTCTTAATTTAAAATATGTTATAATTTCACGTCGGAGAATATGGAGAAAAAACCAGTTTTGATTTTCTCTTAATTTAAAATATGTTATAATCCAAAGGTGAAAGTATGACGGACACATCAGTTTTGATTTTCTCTTAATTTAAAATATGTTATAATACATAAGCGGAAATGCAACAAGCTCAGACGGTTTTGATTTTCTCTTAATTTAAAATATGTTATAATAGGATATACAAAATAAACAAACTAATATATAATAAATACATAATATACTTTAAATTAAGAGACCAATCATAATTGATGGGAGAATAGTTAACTCCTCTGTATGGTAAATACACGAAATGGCTCATTCTCCAAACCTTTCTAAATTACATGACATTATAATTGTAGCATAAAAACTACCAAAATGTCATCTGTTTTTCTATGTTTTCGCCCATTTTCTTTTTATATTTTGAAGG
>CANPXC010000063.1 GCA_947585605.1 Candidatus Gastranaerophilales bacterium
AGTACCGGTATTCTGTGCCGGTTTATTATTTGTTGCAGGTTTTGAAGATGGTTTTGCTGTTTCTTTGTCATCATCACAAGGACAATTTACATATTCAAAATCCGGTAAAACAATCTTGTCGTCTGTATACAATACGGCATTATGCCTGCCCGTACCTCCGACTTCTTTACGCCATCCTTTGTCTTCCGTTCCGTATATACTCGGGTTTGCGTCCATTACAGCTTTTTCAAGAGCTTTATATTCTTCGCTGCCCGGTTTTACACCCATTGCATCCAAATCATAACTGTTTGAAATAATTCTTGATAAGCAGTTATTATCTTTATTATTGCTGCTCCATTTTTCAACATTTACATATCTGTTTCCGGCGTCATCCGTTTTAATTCTTGAATCCTCTTTCATTACGGATTTTACCGTATTTTCAGCAACATTTGTCTGGCAGGAACAATCAGGCTGACAGCAATCATCATCACAACATAATGCAGAAGGATCTACATCATCCATTGCTTCTAAAAATGCTTCAATATCATTTTCATTAATAGCACCATCAAATTTCATGCCTATTTCTTTTTGATCTTTTTCATTACCATAAGCAGCTAATTTGACGATATCCTCTTTAGTAACTTTTTCATCATCACCTGCGAGCATATCATATAATTTTGACAATTCTTCTTCCGAATATCCGTTCTTATCAGCTTTTAACTGTTTTATAAAACCGTCTTTTGTAAGTAATTCATCATTAAATTCGTATTCACCGTTATTATTTGAAAAAATGTTCACATCATTAACATCTTTTCCGCTTTCTAATTTTGAACCATTCGCAGAAGTTTTTGCACCGGTATCATCTGCTGATTTCGTTGCAGGTTCAGTATGTGTAGTTCCATCCGGACCTATATAAGCCCTTTTAATATCTCCTCCTTCCGGGGGTAAATTTGCTTTCATTGCCATTATAAACACTCCTATTTTAACTACTCAATTTTTGCTATCGGCAAAATTTTTTTTTCCTTTAGCAAAATATCATTTAATGTTACAAAATGTTAAATTTAATTTATTTTGTATCAAATTAAAATTTTGAGGAAATTTAAAATTAAGTGTAGAAAGGTGCATTATGGATAATAATATCAGAATAAACTCAACAAATTATAACCACGAAATTGACTATATGCCTATAAGATCAAACCAAATAAGAAGAAATTATTCATACTTGGATGATTCATTAGAATTAAGTACAAAACAAAAACCTAAAAAAAAGAAAAAAAATTTATTACATGACGCAAAAGTATTTTTAACGGGAAGCATTGCCACAATCGGAACAGCTGCTGCAATCAGTGTTCTTACTCCGGCGCCTTCAGCTTCCGTTAAAGAAGTATATGACCGTAATACTTCTATAGAAGAACTTTCCGATAATTACGGAGTTTCTCAAGAAGCAATTATTAAATATAATAATCTTGATGTTAAAGATGAATTTCCGAGAGAAATTATAATCCCTTCTGACTACGATTATATAGAAGATGAAATAGCTAAATTACAAGAACATTTATATTCCGGCAAACTTTCAGATGAAGAAAAAGCTGAAACTATAGATAAAATTAATGCATTAAAAGAAAAAAAATCAGTTCAAGATGAAGTCGCAATAATGTATACAGACGGCAAATATGTTTACTTCACATTGAAAGATGATGCAAAAAGTATGAATATTGAAGATTTTAAAGAACTCTTTGATATTAAAGACGGTGCGTTAAGAAAAAATAATGAAATTGCTTTTGAATGGGAAGAAGATGAATACGGCGGTTATAAAGATTATACTTATTCAACTGTATACCCGAATGAAACTTTAAAAGTAAAACCTTCTCAAATTAACAAGAATAAGATTAATTTAGATTACGACGCAGACTAATTTTCCAAAAAAATAGAACCTTGCCTTAATATACGCAAAGTATTTGACTGAGTCAATACAACCGTAGACTCCATGCCGGCGCACTCGCAGCCGTAATCTTCAAATACAAAATCCACCATATTCCCTATGGAATTGACAGCTTCAGCGTATGTTTTAGAAGAAGGATGAGAAGACAAATTAGCACTTGTTGTAGCCAAAACATGCCCGTTAATTATGCTGCATAATTTTTGAAAAAATTTATTATCGGGAACTCTTATACCTACCGTATTTTTGCCGGAAGTGATAAAATCAGGCGTTTTCTCGGATTTATCGGAAACAATGGTTAAAGCTCCCGGGAAATATATATCCATTAATTTTTTAGCCGAAGGTGTAAATTCTTTTACATAAGGAAGCAAATTAAGTTTATCATTCGACATTAAAATCAAAGGTTTAGACCTATCTCTGCCTTTTATTTCGTAAATTTTATCCGCACCTTTTTCGGAAGAAGGCAAACAGCCGATTCCCCAAACGGTATCGGTTACAAAAGCAATAACCCCGCCATCAGAGAGTATATTATTTAATTTTTCAACAACGGAACTTTCGTCTAATATAGTTTTTAATTCGTTCAAGTAATTCACCCACATATTCTATTTTAAATAATGAAGCAAAAACAACATAAAGCAGCATTGATATTATAAAAATTGAAAAAGTCTTAAACGCAAGCATAAACCAATTAGAAGAATTTATAGCCCAGAAATGATATAATATCAGACTTAAAGAGAAAGCTAATATTGCAGAAAAGAGCATTTTAAAAAGGTTTTTAAAATAAATTTTATATTCTAAATTAATTTTTTTCATCAAAATTAAACCGAGAAAAGTTGCATTAAACAACGTGACAAGTGAGGTTGACAGCGTAATTGCCGCAATACCGAGTTTATTTATAAACAGCGAGTTTAATATAAATTTAAGAACAATGGATGAAAAAGCAACTAAAAAGGGAGTTTTGGAATCATTAAATGCATAAAAAATTCTTGTAATCGAATCTCTGAAAACATAAGGAATAATTGCGAAGGATAAAAAGATTAATGCTTGTGAAACCATATAAGTAGCTTCGGAATCAAATTCTCCTCGTTGAAAAATCAGCGTTACCGCGTCATAAGCCAGCATTATTATACCGAACATTATAGGTATTGCCGCAAAATTTAATAATCCGACCCCCTTATGAAAATAATATTTTACATCTTCATAGTTTTTTTCGCCGACCAATTTGGAAAATATCGGAAATAACGGAACTAAAAATGCCGTAACCAAAATTCCTACAGGGAATTGAAATACTCTGTTTGCATATCCTATTGCAGTCCAAGCACCCGCTTCCAGTTGAGAAGCGAAAAACATATCTACATAAACATAAATTTGTCCTATCGTAGAACTTAATGCCGCAGGAAATACCAGTTCTATTAAGTTTTTAAATTCGGGATTATTTTTAAAATTTAAATTTGGTTTAATTTTAAATCCCAATTTTCTGACAGCCGGAAATTGAACAACAAATTGTAATAATGCGCCGATTGATGTCGCAACCGCAAGTGAAATCCCGTATTTGTCATTACTGTTTAAAGCAATTATAGCTATAATACTCAAGCTCATAAGCACGGGAGAAATATTCGGCAATAAAAAACACCTGTATGTAATCAAAAGACCGTAATAAATACCGATAATCCCGCCTATTAATATAACAGGAGTCATTATCCTTAAATGCTTTCCAGCTAAATATACAAGTTCCGCATTATTTCCGTGAATAATAAAATTCATTACAGTATCCGAATATATAAATATAATTACTGAAAATATTGCAAAAAATATAAAGGAAGCCGTTAAAAAGGTATTGAAAAGTTTGTTGACTTTTTCGGGAGGATATTTATCTTCAGGATTTACCAGCTTCGCGAATACACTAACAGTAGCGCTATGGAACGGCCCTCCGACTCCGCCCATTAATATTATGGCTAAAGAAGGTATTTGATATGCATAAAAATATGCGTCAGATATAACTCCCGCGCCATAATACTTGGCTATAAATACATCACGTAAAAAGCCTACAAATTTTGAAATTATGGTTACAAAAGCAATCAGCCAGGCTGCCTTTAATAATGATGTTTCCTTACTCATCGACAGCCTCTTTTACTATTATAAATATTTCAACATAATTACCTAAATTTTTTTCTTCATCGGTTATTGTATAAGAAATATTATTAATACCTTTTTCAAAATATTTAGAAATATTTATCGGTTTATTTTCAGACTTTAACTTAATTTCAAGCTCTTTGTCATTAATTTTTACTTTTAAATTATTTAATTTATACGGATTTTTAATTACCAAATCAGCGGTTTCACCGTCAGAGTAATAAATTTTATCCGTATATGTTTTGTACATATATATTTTTTGAGGAACAGATGAAAGTTTTATTCCTTTATAATAATGCTGGAGAATTTCATCAAATTTATAACCTAATGAAGCCATTTTACCGGCTCCCCACTGGCTAAGCCCCACACCGTGTCCAAATCCTCCTCCATAAAATTTATAAACGGGATTTTGCGAATCAATATAATTTATTACAAAATTTGCACTCGGAAGAGAAATGCCGTTTTTTTGGAAACATCGCCTTATAACAAGTTCTTTTTTTACATTAAAAACATTTTTATCTGTCGTAATTTCAAGTTCAATAATCTTACCCGAATTTCCTCTTTTTAAAGCTTTAATGGAGAGCAGTTTTCCGAAATCGCTTTCATTTAACAATTTAGGCGAAATAAATCCCGTTGCTGACTGTGCAATTAAAGTTTTAGATAAAACTTTTTCCAATTCTTCAACACTCCACTCCTTAGACCACCGGTAATATGGAGAATTATCATCAAATGCTTCAGGGGCAGAGGTATAAAATTTTTCAGCCTTTTCATCCGAATTTAAAGGCTCAAATTCCTTTTTGTCGGGAACACTTGATAAATACGGAATATCAGAAGAAGGAAATTCACGCGTTTTAGGGTCGGAAAAAGCATACTCATAACTTTCCGTATAGCCGCCTGCCGTTGAACTATATAAAGCCAATATCGGAGTATTATCACTGTCAAGCGCAATAATACCATCAGTTTCTTCTATAGCTTTATCGGAAAGGTCATTTTCTGTATTTGCACCGTAATATACCTGACAAGCAACAGAGTCACACAAATCAAATTCTTTATATGCTTTTATTCTTGGCGCAACCGCATAATTTCTGGCCGCGACGGTTTGTGATTTCAATGCTTCCAAACCAAATCTGACAGGCATTTCATTAGGAACAACACCTCTTAAATAGTTATTTAAGCTTAATACATTTACTATTGAGAACTTTGTAATATCCTTACTGCTTCTCGTAAGTTCAATATAACCTCGGTACAGCGCTTGTTTTCCTTTACGTTTCAATCCTTTTATAGATATAAAATTCTCTTCACCGATTGGGCGGACTAATACAGGGCCGGATAAATTCCTTGCCAAAAGTACATCATCTGCATAAATTCTAAATAAATTATTTTCAATTGTTACTTTATAAACACAGTCAGAGTCTTTTTTGGGAATAATATACCCCGTCGCAGAATCCATTAATTCAATATTTTTAGCGTCATTAAATTCAATTGTATCAAATAAATAAGTTTTGAAATTAGTATCGCTAATTCCGGCCCTCACGGCAATATTACTGTCATTCGCGTATGATACGGAGGCGGATAATAATATAAAAATAAATATTAAAATATATTTTATTTTTTTCATGCTTTTTCCCTAATTGTTTCTATTATAAAATAAAGAGTAAATTATGGTAAAGAAAAAGGGAATAATATGAGTCTAAATTCTACCCCGCTTGGCGAAAGAGTTCACATAGGAATTTTCGGAAACAGAAATGCGGGAAAATCGAGTATTATTAATGCTTTAACAGGTCAAAATACGGCTTTGGTATCTGCGACAAAAGGAACAACTACCGATCCGGTATATAAATCAATGGAATTATTGCCAATAGGGCCTATTACTCTTATAGATACAGCAGGATTTGACGATGAAGGCGAACTCGGATTAATGCGGATTGAAAAGACCAAGCAAATACTAAATAAAACAGATATTGCTCTTCTGGTTGTTGATTCCCAAGCAGGTTTGAATGAAACGGATTTGGAACTTATATCAATTTTTAAATCCAAAAATATTAAATATATTATAGTCTATAATAAGTCCGATATATTTGAAAATAAATCATTAAAAGAAAATGAAATATCCGTAAGCGCCGTTAATAATAAAAATATAAATGAATTAAAAGAATTAATAGCGTCCGTATATGAAAAAAATCCCGCCGCTTTGCCTTTGGTAAAAGACTTGGTAAATCCGAATGATATTGTAATAATGGTTACACCTATTGACAGTGCAGCACCTAAGGGCAGAATTATACTCCCGCAGCAGCAAGTACTAAGAGATTTACTTGAAGGTGGAGCTATAACTATCACCGTCAGAGAACATGAACTACCGCAAGCTCTGAACGCCGTAAAAAACAAGCCTAAATTAATTATTACCGACTCGCAAGCATTTAAATTTGTTAATGCAAACACTCCTGCTGATATCTTACTCACATCTTTTTCAATACTCTTTGCAAGATATAAAGGAGTCCTTGATTACGCGGTAAAAGGGGTTAAAGCATTTGATAAACTTAATGATAATGACACAATATTGATTTCAGAAGGCTGTACACATCACAGGCAATGCGATGACATAGGCAGCGTTAAACTCCCGAATTGGATTAAAAATTACACCGGAAAAAATCTGAATTTTGAATTCACTTCAGGCGGAACATTTCCCTCTAATCTCACAAAATATAAATTAATTGTCCATTGCGGAAGCTGCATGTTAAAAGATATTGAAGTTATTCACAGATATCAATCAGCCGCTTCTCAAAATATTCCAATCACTAATTACGGCATTGCTATTGCATATCTCCATAATATATTAAAACGTTCCGTCGAAATTTTTCCCGAGATATATAAACAACTATAAGTTTAGGAAATATTAAGTTTTGTAAAATGTAAAAACCTCAATAAATTCACATTTATCCTTAATTTTTAAAATTTGCTCGGAATAAAAAAGCAATTAATTGGGTATATATTTTTTATATATAATGTATAGCTTAATTAAGAAAAAGAGGATAGAATGAGTTTCTTTACTGATATTAACGGTCTTAACGCAAAAGCAATGAAAAACATACAGGAAGCTGAAAATAAAAATAATTTTGCCGAAGATGATTTTTCAAATGTTGATTTTTGCTTGGATGATAAAGAAATTTCGTTTGTTGATACAATAAATGATAATGAAAAACATAATACACAAATATCCGAAAAAATAGATGAATTTAACTACAATGACAATGATAAAGATTGGACCATGAATATCGAAGGTTAATACGTAATAAAATTTGACTATGAAAAAATCCCTTTAATAAAAGGGATTTTTTTTAACCTTTAACTGCCCCTTCACTTTGACCGGAAACAAAATATTTTTGCATTGCGATAAAGAAAATAATAATCGGAATAATAGAAATAATAGAACCTGCGGCAATCAAACGCCAATTTGCACTGAACATGCCTTGAAGGTCATTAACCCCTACAGGGAGAGTATACAAAGACTTATTTGTCAGCACAATACTGGGCCATAAAAATTCTCCCCAAGAGCCGATAAAAGTAAAAATAGCCAAAACAGCCTGTGTAGGCGCAGTCATAGGAAGCAGTATTTTTCTCCAAATATTGAAAATACTGCATCCGTCAATAAATGCAGCCTCCTCCATTTCTTTCGGAACCGTTAAAAACGCCTGACGCATAAGGAAAATTCCGAATGCATTAACGGCAAAAGGAAATATTAGACCGAAATATCCCATTATTATTCCGTACGAATCAACTAAATGAAGCTTAAGCACAATTAAATATACCGGAAGCATAATAGCCTGAAACGGTATCATAATAGTAGAAAGCACACAGCAGAATATAAAATTTTTTCCTTTAAAATTCATTCTTGCCAAAGGATATGCGGCTAATGAAGAAAAAATTAAATTTAAAATAACCGTAAATGCCGCAACTACAAAACTGTTAAAGAAATATAATAAGAAAGGAATTTGTTTCCACGCCGCTATAAAGTTTTCTAATGTCGGAGATTGAGGAATAAGTACCGGCGGATACTGAAAAATATTTTCATTCTGCCCCTTTAATGCGGTAGAAATTAACCATAGAAAAGGAAACAATGACAAAAATGACATTATTATCAAAAAAGAATGAACCGAAAATCCTTTTATATATTTTTTCATCATAATTTATACCTTTTCCCTTCAAAAAATATAATGTTAATGATTGAAAAAATAAGGATTACAAGCAGCAATACAACAGAAGCCGCAGCAGCCATCGATAAATCCAGATTTTCAAATGCCCTTTCATATATATAATAAACAATAGTTTTTGTGGAATTTAACGGCCCGCCTTTAGTCATTACATATATTTCAGCAAAAACCTTTAACGCTGATATTGAAGATACTGTAACAACCAGAGCAATTACAGGCATGATGTGAGGTACGGTAACGGTTAAATGTTTTTTTAGAGGGCTTGCACCGTCTATATCTGCAGCCTCGTATAATTCTTTGGGGACACCTATTAATGCGGACAGGTAAATCATCATATAATAGCCAATCCCTTTATAAATAGTAACTATAGCAATGGAAAGCATAGCAAAGTGAGTATCCGTAAGCCAGCCGATGGGTCTAAAATGGAACAGTTCAAGAAAATAATTAAGTATTCCTTCCTGCGCATAAATCCACTTAAATGCAATTGCAACAACGACAATAGATACCACAACAGGAAGATATATCAACACTTTATAAATCGAAATACCCCGTATTTTTTGATTAATAAAAACAGCCACAATTAACGGCAAAACTGATAAAATCGGAACCGCCAAAATTAAAAATATAAACGTATTAATCAATGCGGTATAAAATTCTTGTGAAGAAAAAAGCAATTTATAATTTGAAAATCCCGCAAATACAGGATTATAAATATCATTTGAATAATCTTGAAAACTTAAAAATATTGTTTGAAAAAAAGGGATAAAGAAAAACAGCGTCAAAAAAATAAACGACGGAAGCAAAAACAAATATGGAATATATTTTTTGTAATATGTATTCAAATTTTCTCCGATAAGTTTATTTAATTATAACCATAAATGGCAATATTTTCATCAAAAATGTTTTTATTAATATATAGGGGATAATTATGCTCAAAAAATATTTATATAAATTTTTCAAAAACAAAAATTTAAGTATTTCATTCTATAAAAACGGAACAACAAAGCATGCAGTAAACTCATGCTGCACGCTAAAACTGAATTCATCCACCGAAAAAATTAAAGAGCAGATTGATACAGAAGTTAAAAGACTGGTAAAACAGAACATAAATTCACCTGAAAATTTAATAAAATATATACAAGCACAAGGTATAAAAGTTTACAAAGTAAGGAATGCAGAAAAAGTCCTTGCTCAAATAGGCGAAGAAGAAGGATTTTTAACTCCTTTAAAAGGCATTAAAGCAATCTTTTTAAACATAATAACAGGACTTTTATATGAAAATAAATTTCAAATACAGTTAAATACTAATGCAATGATGATATTTGATATTAAATCAAGCGAAATATATACAATTGCCAGAGCTTTATATAAATATTACGGGTTCAAGAATAATTTACCCGGATATGATTATAAATCACAAGAAATATTCAAAAAAGTTTATAATCAGCGAAATAAAATGAGTTCTCCGTTCAGAAAATTTGCGATAAAAGATATGTACGCTTGTAAAGAAGCCATTTCCAGAGATTTGGAATCAATTAACTTTACGGTTCAAATATCAAAAGAATATGAAAACGCGGGAAAAACTTTTAATAAAATAAAGAACACAAATTCAGCGAGCATATAAAATCAAGCCAAATCGGCCTCATCAACTTTTATCGGCAGCTTAACGGTAAATGTAGAACCTTCATTTTCTTTACTTTCAACACTAACAGTACCGTTATGATATTTTTCAACTGTCATTTTAACCAAATGAAGTCCTAAGCCCGTACCTTTAATAGTATGTGTAGCATTTTCCACCCGATAGAAACGGTCAAAAATCTTTTCTAAATGCTCTTTTGCAATTCCCATACCATGGTCTTGAACTGAAAATTCAAGGTAATTTCCGTCCTCCGAAATCTTTGCATTGACTGAAATATCTTTACCTTCACCTGAATATTTTATCGCGTTAGATAATAAATTTCTTATAACTCTGTCAATACTCTCTACATTAACAGGTACACTAGGAAGCTTTTCGGGTTTTGTAAAAGATATA
>CANPXC010000064.1 GCA_947585605.1 Candidatus Gastranaerophilales bacterium
GTGAGGACGATATTCCTTCGGAAATTATTTTTTCTTATAAAATTTCCCAAGAAGAAAAAACTGTTTTTGAGGAATGGTTAAGTGCGAAAAAGGGTTCTAAAGTTGTTATTAACCCTAAAAATTCAAAGAAAAACGAAGAAATCATCGAACTTGCTTTAAAAAATTCGGATTATCATCTGAAAGAGATAAAAGTTAAATCTTTACAGGAAATTCAAAATAATTATAATGAAACAGGTTCATATATTCAGGAAAAGTTAAAACTTAGTAAATTTCCTCACAGGGTTGAATGCTTTGATATTTCTCATATTCAGGGAACTCATACCGTTGCTTCAATGGTAAGTTTTTATAACGGAATGCCGAAAAAAAGCGAATATAAGCACTTTAAAATAAAGACTCTTGAAGACGGAAAACCTGATGATTTCCAATCAATGAGAGAGGTTGTTACAAGAAGGTATTCAAGATTATTGCGTGAAAATCTTGAGTTTCCTGATTTAATCATAATTGATGGCGGAAAAGGCCAGCTTTCAAGTGCAGTTGAAATATTAAATGAATTAGGAGTTAAAAATCAAGATATAGTTTCGCTTGCAAAAAGAATTGAAGAAGTATTTATTCCAAATAAATCGACTTCGGTAATTTTTCCTTCCACCTCTCAAGCTTTATATTTTTTCCAGCGTATAAGAGATGAAGCTCACCGCTTTGCAATTACTTTCCACAGGCATTTAAGGGAGAAAGATTCGCTTCACTCGGAGCTTGATGATATTAAAGGGCTTTATACAAAAAATAAAAAGCTTTTACTTGATAAATATTCAAGTGTTGCAAAAATTTCAAAACTTACAAGGGAAGAACTTTTGCTTTTGTTATCCAAAAATCAGGCAAAAATTGTTTATGAATATTTTAACTCAAAGTCACAAAAGCTTGACAGTGAAATACGTGATTGATACCATTTTCAGTAGATATAAGGAATTTTAATTATGGATAATCAACTTGAAAAACCTCAGCAAATTACTTTTGATATAACAGACAGATGTCAAATGAAGTGTGTAACCTGTAATAAATGGAAAATTTCCGCAGGTGATGTAATAAATAAAGAATTGACGACGGAAGAATGGAAAAAAGTTCTTGTTCAGCTGAGAGATTGGCTGGGTGAAGGTTTTTGGTTCTGCTTCTCGGGCGGTGAACCGTTTTTAAGAAAGGATATTTTTGAATTGGCGGATTACGCTGATTCGCTCGGAATTAAGGTCGCTTCCATGTCTAACGCGTTCAGTATTCAAAACCTTTATGAAAAAATTGTCGATTCTCCCATTCAGTCACTAAATATATCTTTGAATGCAATTTCAAATCCGCTTATTCATGATACTTCAAGAGGCAGAGAAGGTTCTTATGAGAAGGCTCTTGACTCAATATTGACTCTTAAAAAATTGCGTGATGAAAAAAAATCAAAATTAGGAATTAATATTGCAACAATTTTGTTCCCCGAAAATATTGAGGAATCAATTCCGCTTGTTGAATTCGTTACCAGAAATAAAATTAACGGCATTATGTTTCAGCTTTTGGATGACGCTGAATCCTTCCAGGCATATAGTGTTCGTTCTTCTTCTCAGACTTCAACTTATGTTATGCCCAAGGAATTAAGATTAAAATATAAATCAATGGCAAAAAGAGCTATTGAGGTGATTAACAGACTTATTGAAATGAAACAGGCCGGTCATTCAATTTATAATTCGTTTGAGCAGTTAGAGGCTATGAAGATATTCTTTAATAATCCCGATGATATCTTAAGAACAATTAATTGTGATGTCGGCTCAACAAACTATGCAATTGACCCGTATGGTGATGTTCGCTTGTGCTTTAATATGGATCCCGTCGGAAATATCAAGGAAAATACCCCCGAAGAAATTTGGCTTAACCAAAAATCAGCGGAATGCCGGCAATTAACCAAATCTTGTAAAATGTATTGCAGAATGCTTAATTGTAACTTTAAGCATAATTTCGCTAATTTTAATAAATCATTTTTACAACGTTGTAAAAACAAAATAGGGAAAATACTTTGCGGGATAAAATAATGAAAAATTTTTTCACTTCTTTACTCTTAATTTCGGTATTCAGAAATATTCTTAATAATCCCGTTATGAGGGCATATATTGAGTTTTTAAATTCGTTATGTTCCGATATTAAAAACGTAGAGAAGGATTTAAAATTATATTCGGATTTTATTTCTTTGTTTTATGATAATCAGTCAAATCAAAATTTGTATGAATTTGTTTATAAACTTATTTATACGGATGAAAATATTATTTCCAAAGGCTGCAGTGATTGTATCAAAGAAAATGAACAACTGTTAAGTACTGCAAAATTTGAGCTTTCTTTGATTTATAATTTACTTTCGTATGATTATTCAAAAATTAAAGAAATTTTTAAAAATAAATATCCTGATATGCATGAATTAATTGAACATTTTCCCTCTTTTAATGTATGCGGATTAAAAGAATTTAATCTGAATGAAATTATTTCGTCGTATTCCAAGAACGGATATGGCTTATTTGCTTGTTACAGCGCATTTAAATTCTTAGATAACAAAGAAATAAAGCCTGTTGAGTATTTTGATAATTTAACTTTTTCTGATTTAAAAAATTATGAGTATCAAAAAAACGTTATTAAACACAATACCATAGCTTTTTTGGAAAATAAACCGGCAAATAACATTCTGCTGTACGGCGACAGGGGCTGCGGTAAATCTTCTACCGTTAAAGCATTAATTAATGAATTTTCCGATTATAATTTAAAAATGATACAAGTATCCGGGCAAGGATTTATTAATTTGCCGGAGTTGTATGAAAAATTAAGAACTCTGCCTTTAAAATTTATAATTTTTGCTGATGATATTTCATTTGATGAAAATGATAAGGATTTTTCTTCCGTCAAAGCAATTTTAGAAGGTTCAATATCTGCTGCGCCTTCTAATACTTTAATTTACGCTACTACAAACAGAATGCACCTCGTAAAAGAAAGCTTTTCGGCAAGAGAAGGTAATGAAGTTCATTATAACGATACTATTGATGAATTAGTATCTTTATCTGACAGATTTGGAATTATGCTTACGTTCTCTTCCCTAACAAAGCCCGAATATCTTGACATTGTTAAACAAATTGCAAATGATTGCTGTGTTTTAGTAAATGATGAACTTTTAAATAAGGCAATGTCCTTTTCACTTCAAAAAGGTATTATGACACCGAGAGTCGCTCGTCAATTTGTTAATGATTATATTTCAAACTTGTAATTAAGTTGTTCTTATTCAAATATTTACAACTATTTTGCATATTGATATGAACTTCATTTAAGTTATAATGTATATATGAATATAAAAAATTGTAAAAGAGTTGTATTTAAATTCGGAACAAACGTGCTGAGAAATGAAGATAAAGACATTTCTCTTTCTCGTATTTATTCGTTTATTGAAGATATATCCAAATTGCATAAAGCGGGATTGGAAGTAATTATAGTTACTTCGGGCGCTGTCGGCTTGGGCGCAAAAAAACTGAATGTTGACTCATCGGAAAGTTTATCTTTAAAGCAGGCGTGCGCGGCTATAGGGCAAAGTCAATTGATGTGTATATATGAAGACGGCTTTGGAAAATATTCCATTAATACAGCTCAAATACTTTTAACGGAAGATGATTTTAATAACAGAGTTAAATATTTAAGTTTAAATAATGTATTAAATACTTTGCTGGATTTAAAAGTCATTCCGATTATTAATCAAAATGATACTGTTTCGACATCAGAACTTGAGGAAGCGGGAAATCCATTGTATGGTGTTAGTTTTTCTGATAATGATAAACTTTCTGCGCTCGTTGCAAGTAAACTTGACGCTGATTTGCTTATTATTCTTTCAGATATTAACGGTTTGTATGATGATAATCCAAAAGAAAATCCTAATGCAAAATTAATTAGTGAAGTAAAAGAATTAACATCAGAAATCGAAAATTACGCAAAAACAGCCTCGAACGGCGGAAGAGGCGGTATGATAACGAAACTGCAGGCAGCTAAAGTAGTAACTCATTCAGGAGGCTTTGTTATTATAGCGAACGGTAAAGAACCGCAAGTATTAAGACGGATTTTTAAAGGTGAAAAATTGGGAACAACGTTTTATCCGGTTGAACAATTATCTCAAAAACGCCGTTGGATTGCTTATGCAACTAATATTACAGGTCAAATTGTCATAAATTTAGGCGCGAAGAATGCTATTCTTAATGAAAATAAATCATTATTAGCTATTGGAATATTATCGGTAAAAGGTAAATTTTCGCGCGGCGACGTTATTTCAGTACTTGATGAAAATAATTGTGAGGTGGCACGCGGAATAGCTAATTATTCCTCGGAGGATTGCTCAAAAATTCTCGGCAGCCATTCCGATAATATATACGAAATTTTAGGTTATAAAAATTATGATGCAGTAATTACAAAAGATAATATTGCATTGATTTAAGAGGTCTTATGGATAATGTTTTGAAAATTGCTCGGCTGGCAAAAGAAGCTTCAATTAAAGCTTTATCACTTTCTAAAAAAGTTAAAAATCATGCTTTGTTAAAAATAGCTGACTTGTTGTCCGAAAATAAGGATTTAATTTTTGAAGCAAATGCTCTTGATTTAAAAAACGCAAAAGAACTTTTAAATTCGGGAAAAATCAGTAATTCAATGTATAACCGCTTAAAGCTTGATGAAAATAAGTTGCGTGATATGATTCAAGGGGTTAGAGATGTTGCAGCATTACCTGAGCCTGTTAATAAAATATTATGGTCAAGAAAAATTGCAGATAACATAACTTTAAAAAAAGTCAGCTGCCCTATAGGCGTTATTGCAGTTATTTTTGAAGCCAGACCTGATGTAATCAGCCAAATTTCGTCACTTTCAATTAAATCTTCAAATGCTCTTATTTTAAAAGGCGGAAGCGAAGCGGAAAATACTAATTCAGCGATTTTTAATATTATTAACTCCGCTTTAAAACAATTTAGTGAATTTCCTTTAAACCTGTTGAATTTAATACATACAAGAGATGATGTAAATTCTCTTCTTAAAGCTGATGAATACGTTAATTTAATTATTCCGAGAGGTTCAAATAATTTGGTAAAATATATAAAAGAAAATACCAAAATACCTGTACTAGGGCATTCTGACGGTATTTGCCATATATATATTGATGAATATGCAGATATTGATAAAACCATTAAAATATGCGTTGATTCAAAATGTCAATATCCTTCGGCTTGTAATTCGGTTGAAACTATAATTATAAATAAATCAAGGCTCAATGATATTTTACCCAAATTATTTTTTACTCTTATTCAAAACGGAGTTGAAATTCTAGCTGATGAGCGAATATTAAAAATTTTCCCCAATATAAAAAAGGCAGATGAAAATGATTGGAAAACGGAGTACTCGGATAAAAAAGTTTCCGTTAAAGTTGTTGATAATATTGATGAAGCAATCAATCATATTAATAAATTCGGCTCCGGACATACTGATTGTATCGTTACGGAAAATAAAAAAAATGCCGAAAAATTTATGGAGCTTGTTGACTCATCAGGTGTATATCACAATATTTCTACAAGATTTGCCGACGGTTTCAGATACGGATTCGGTGCGGAAGTCGGAATTTCTACAAATAAAACGCATGCCAGAGGCCCGGTTGGCCTTGACGGCTTAACTATTTATAAATATAAACTTTTCGGTAACGGCGATATTGTGGATGATTTTGTTAAAGGGAAACGTAAATTTAATAAACAGTTATAAAAAAAAGAGCCGATAAGGCTCTTTTTTATAACTGATAATTGTTTACGGTTATCAGACCTTTATTAATATAGTCTGAAACTAATCTTTTTGGTATTTTAGGTGCTTGTTTAGTGACAAAGACTTCACCTTCAACATTATATTTATTTTCTATAAATTCTTTGTCTTCAACAGAAGTCGTAACAAGCCCTGTTTTAGTATTAATACATTTCATGGCATTTTCTCTCTCGAAATCCTCGAGCGGGAATTGACCGCTGACGATTTCCATTGAAGTGTAATATAATTGGTTAAGGTTTCCGCAGTCAGCCCACGGCTCATCCGTCGGTATTGCGTAAACTTTTTTATTACCGAGAATATCCTTTGCTTCCCTTAATTTTTCGATTGGTATTTCTTTAACTTCTTTATTTTTGAATTCCTTAGACATTTTTTCTTTAATGTCTTTTTGCATTTTTTCTAAATCGCTGTTTTGTGTAATAGCCATAATAACCGGTGTAAGTATTTTAGACCAATCTCTTGTTTCTTTACCCCATTCAATAGGCGGTAAATATCTTTCAATTACTGCAAGTGCTTTAAATACATCTTTACTTACAGCAAATTGGAATGTATTTGTTAAACATTTACCCTTTTCTATTTCGTATCCGGCAGGTATAGAAGCAGGTTTTTCCGCAAATTCAAGAATTTCATTCTTGTCATTTAATTTCATAATACCAAAATTGTTAATTGCGTCTTGAGATTTAACTTTTTTAGCAATCATAACAATAGCAGCGTTGCCTGAATTCATTTTTTCTTCCATTTTTTTAGTGGCTTCAGTCATTCTTGACATTGAATCATTCGGGAATATAGTAATACTTTCCCTTCCTTCTCTGTCCATTCTGTTGTATAAATCAACGGTGAAACCGCCGTTACCTTTATTTATACCTGATTTATTTAAGTATAATTTTATATTACCGCCGATTTTTAATTTTCCTTTGGAACAATCAAGCAAACCTGCTTTATGTAATGTAATAAAAGTTGTTTCCATTGGTGTAAGTCCTGTCGGAGTAATAAATGTACCCTTCGTTGACTGCGCGCCGTTAGTTCTGTTGTGGAATATACCGGATGAAGAAGCATTTGCATATTCGGCTCTTGAACCAAAACCGCCGGCGAGCATAGTCAGCTGCGTATTTTTAGCATTAGGACTTGCTACAAATTGTTCTAATACTATTTCCCCGCGGTCAACTTTTTTAATGAAATTTTCAATACTGTTTATTATTTCAGGAACAAATCTTGAAGCTTCCATTCCGATAACAATTTCCGTACCTTCACCTATTGATTCTTTCGGCTCGCGTTTAACGGCATGAATCATCGGTTGGTTAAACGGTTTAAAGTTATGTTCCGAATGCCATACATCTACTGAAAAATTTTCGGTGCCGTCTTTATTGTCTTTTTTTGTAAATTTACCTGAATTTGTTAAAATAACTTTGTCCTCGTCTTCAACGGCTACCATTAATTTACCTTTTGTATTAAAAATGTAAGACTTTTCAGGTATATTTTGAGTTTGTGTAATTTTTATTCTTTGATATAAATCTTTAGTTAAATCGGTTTCTTCATCAAAACCTTTTGGCTGACGTACAGCCATTTCACACAAAACGCCATCTCTCATCTTTTTTAATTGTGTTCTTGCAATAACTTCACTTTTATCTGATTTTGAAATTTGCACATCCGTTTTTATTGCATCGTTATAATTCGGTAAATCGTCGTAAAATTGATTAACTATTGTAGAAACTGCAAATTTTTCTCCGACCGTTTCACCGTCTTTTCCTTCATCTTCATCACGACATGTTACCATGTTGCTTTTTATTGTTGATATAACTTTTTGTAAACTTTGACCAAATGCAACTGTTTTGGCGGGATTTATTCCGTATAAACCATGATAAGCTCCAACAAGTTTGTTTATATTAGTTTTTTCAACGGTTTTTATGCTTGATGGTAGACAAGATGTGCTTGCTTGTTGTTTCCCCGAGTCAGTAAATCTTGTGTTCTCTAATTTTACTGCTTGAACTCCTTGTATCATTTTTTTTCCTTTCGTTGCAGAAATATTCTCTCTGTTATTTTTAAATCCCCTAAAAAATTATTTTGCTAAAAAAAATTATTAAAATATTTATTATTTTAATAATTTTTTTAATTTATTTAAGATTTTATTGTATATTTGCTATTTTTCAATAGGTAAAACGGTTAATATTAATTCGATAACTTTATGCGGTGTAAATAGTGAAAATTTTGTCTTTTTATATTTATAACCGTTGTCAACTTTTTCTAATCTTCCGATTTCTTTATTATCTACGCTTAATATGCCGTTTTCATATAAATATATATTTCCGTCCCTGTATACATATATTATTCCGTTACTTTCTTCAGCCATTAACCGGCCGTTTAACTCGTACAAATAGTGTGAATTATTTTTTTCAGCAACAATAATCGGTTTTAAGAAATGCTTACAAGGTTTTTCCAAACGGATTGAATTATATTCCGCAGCGAGGATTTCAACTCCTTTCCTGTTAATTAATCCTACTTTATTATTATCTTTTATAAGTTTATAATCCTTATTTTTAATCGTGACAATTTCGTTATTTTTTTCTTTTAAATTAATATTTTGGTTTGAAACGGGAATAACCTTGTTATCTGCCGTAAATACAACTTTAACTTTTGAAGGCATTTCCATTTCTTTTATTTCATAAGCTAAATTATCTTGCGCTTGATTTAATTGATATACGGGGGCATTATGGACTGTTTTTAAGTTAAAAATAGGTCTTATATCGTTTGCTAAAAGTGCCGTTTCTTTATCGTATGTGATTGTATATAATTCTTCTTCCGGAATTAATACGCCTGTGTTTTGATAAAATTTATACTTTCCGTCGATTTTTCCTGTTATATATTCAACATCTTGGTTTGTAAATACTCCGACTCTTTGATAAGCGGGAGGAAGAATTATATTCCCCTGTTTATCCGTTAAACCGTATAAACCGTTGTTTTTTACTTTTATATAATTTCCGCAGATTGATAAATCATCAAACGGAGTTATAAACATTGTATTTAATTCAATATTCGCGTATCCTGCTTTGTTGTCTTTTTTTAATTTAAATTCGTTGTAATTTGTGTCTAACGGAGTAATAATATCCCATTGCGCCTTTAATAATTCTTTCCCCGTTGTTTTGTCTTTTATTCCGTATTTGTCGTTTTCGGTATATATAATTATATTTTCATGTTCATTTACTATTTTTTGTTCTATAGCCGGAGTATTATCTTCAAATATTTCATAATCAGAACCTTTTACTTCCAATGAATAGGCAATTGATGTACTCATTAATAGTGCAATAAAAGCTAATAAAAAAGTTTTCTTTTTCATATATCTTCCTTTCATATTTGTAAAAATAATAACATTTTAAATATTACTTATGCAAGCTTATTATTTCATTGATTATATTTTTTATTTCATCCGTAATATCTGTATCATATTTTATGTTTTGAGCTATTATTTTAGCAAAAGCAGATTTTTTAAATTCGCCTAAATGTCTTGTTCTGTATATGTATTCCAGATTTTCACACATTTTTGTGTTAAGGTGTAAATCTTCTTTTATTATTGGTGCAGAGGTTTCGTATTCGTTATTTATTGTTCTTTTTATCAAATTTTCTGAAAGAATATCTTCAAATTCTCCTTTATTTATCAGTATAATTTTGTCTTTTTTTAATAAATTATTTTTTAAAATTTCGCTGATTTCTAACGCGTCATAATCAAACAGCAGGATAATCGGTATTTTTAATTTATTTCTCAATTTAAGATATAGAGAAGGGCTTTTGCTCTTTCCGCCCGCGCCGATAATGTATATTCCTTCTCTTTCAAAGCTATAGCCGAGCTTTTTTGCAAATACCGGCAGCAAAATTTCTTCTGTTATTCCTTCAACTATTATTAATTTTTTTATCGGAAACAATAATGACGATTTTTTTCTTTCTTCTTCTATTTCTTCATTTGAAGTTATATTTTTCGTTTTAATTAAAAACTTAAGATTTAACGGCGCATTATCATACTCTAAATCATCCAATATCGGATTTATATTAAGATTGGTATTAATTAAATCTTGTATATTTTTATCTATATTTTTAAAAGAAAAAGAAAAAAGTCTTTTTAATGAATTAATTCCGCCTGATATTTTTCTTTTCCCGTAAATATTTAAAACGGAATTATTCCATATATTTTCAACAAGTTTGGAAATTTTAACGCTTTCCAGTTTTGATATTTCGTTAACGCTGTATTTGGGGGAAATTAAACATTTGGATAATATTGAATAAAAGACTCTGGGATAAGAATCTTCGGGATTTTTAAATCTTGAAAG